>JBKDZI010000027.1:0-26921 GCA_047971215.1 Bacilli bacterium
ACCACCATCTACAATTTTACTACGTAACCAAAGTAAAAGAAATGAAATTGAACATAAAAAACAACCACTCAGAAAATAAACAAAATTCTTAATAAATTTACTCATAACGTTGCTCTTCCAACAATGTTACAATAACATCTTCAAGATCTCCATCTAAACCTTATTGTACATCAGTTTTTTCTAAATTCGTTCTATGATCTTTAACAAGTGAGTATGGATGCATTGTAATTGTTCTAATTTGTGAACCAAATTCATTATTCATTTTTCCTACATTGTTTTGTTTTTTCTCTTTTTCTATCTTTTCTAATTCAATTAAATAAAGTTTATTTTTAAGAATACTAAGGGCTTTTTCTTTATTTTGTATTTGACTTCTTTCATTTTGACAAGTAACAACTGTATTAGTGGAAATATGAGTAATTCTAAAGGCTGAATCTGTAGTATTTACTGATTGTCCTCCTGCTCCACTACTTCTATATACATCAATTTTTAAATCATTGGGTTGTAATTCTATCTCAATTTTTTGTTTAATAACTGGAGTTACTGCAATAGATGCAAAGGAAGTATGCCGCTTATTATTGCTATCAAAAGGAGAAAGTCTAATAAGTCTATGCACTCCTTTTTCAGCTTTTAATTTTCCAAAAGCATACATACCTTTAAGTTCAAAACTAATATTTTTATATCCTCCAGTATCTTTTACTAAACTATCAATAATTTCTAATTTATATCCATTACTACTAGCATACTTAGTATACATTCTAAAAAGCATACCTACAAAATCACAAGCTTCATCTCCACCAGCTCCTGAATTTATTTCAACAAAACAATCATTTTGATCATGTTTACCAGAAAATAAAAGTATTAAATCTAAAGAATACAAATCATTTTCTATTGTTTTTAATTCAGATTCTATTTCCTTATTTAAATATTCATCATTAAGTTCAATAAGCTCTATATATGAAGTTATTTTTTCTTTTAAATCTTGGCACAATAATGTAACATTCTTTTTTAAATTTAACTCATTTATAATTTTTTCAGAGAAATTTTTATCATCCCAAAAATCTGATTTAAGCATTATTTTTTCTAAATTATCAATATCTTTTAATTTAGAAGAAATATCAAAGAAACCTCCACAATTCATTAATTTTTTCTTGATATCTTACTAATTGTTCTTTCATTTTATCACTTCCTAAATAATTATAACATATATACTAAAGTTTTAATCTTTTATTTCAACACCTAACATACAAACTATACTAGATGCTTGCAAGCTATTAATAATAATTCCTTTTAAAGAATATTCATCAAAAATTATTCCCTTTATAACACAATTAGAAAAATCTATTTTATTTAAATTTGTATTTGTAAATTCAGCTTCAAAAAATTCTACATTATTAAATTCTACATCTTTTATATTAGTTTCAGAAAAACTACTTTCAGTGAAGTTACTATCTTTAATTTTTAAATTTCTAATTTTACTCCCAATTAAATTTAGATACTTTGCGTTGCAATTTACAAATTCTACATCTTTTAAATTTGAACCTATAAAACTTGTACCAACAAGTTTACAATTTTCAAATTTAACTCTACAAATAAGTTTATTATCAAAATTTTGATTAGATAAATCACACTTTTTAAATACAACATCAATTAAACTCACATCTTCTAATTTTATATTATTAAAATCAATATTTTCAAAAATACAACTATCAAATGTTATAGAATTTATTTCAATATTTGTTTCACAATTCTTTGTAAAAATATAATTAGAAAAACTATTTTCATTTAAAGAATCAATAAAATTATTAGCTATTGTATTACTAATTTTTGGCTTAATAAATTTCATAAAATTTCCTTTCATAATAAAAGAAAAATTTAGTTTTTCTTCTCTATTATTTACTATAACAATGTTTGGACTTATTTCTATTTCATTCTTAGCTCTTTTTGTGATATTAATATTAATCACTTTTTCCCAACCAGTGTTCCAGTCATACCCTGCTCTTTTTGCACCTATTGTATATAATTGTTCGTCTGTCACATTTTTATTATGATAAGAAGGAAATAAAATAGTTACAGGAATATCAGGATCTAGATTTGATAATAAATCATCAATTTTAAATCTCTTTTTTGATTCAGTAAAAATATAATTTTTAGCTGGAATGATTGATTTAGGTATACTCTTGTATAATAAATTAAATTTATAGCCAAAACTTATACCTGAAAGGTAAGTATACAGGATAATCATACGGATTTTTTGTACCAACAAATTCATTAACTAATTCTAAATATCCAGAAAAACATAAAACTTCATCAATATCAAACAATAATTTTGCTTTCATTATTAATCCTTGCAGACTTTCTATTTATATCTATTTTCCACAACATTGTTTATATTTTTTGCCTGACCCACATGAACTCTATGGATTTATATTATAAGTATTTATAGTATTATCAGTATTATTGGTATTTCAATAATATTTAGACAAAGTAACATTCGTATTATCGGTATATATAGTATTATGTTTATTATAAGTACTTATAATCTGTGAACAAATTGAGAACATTGTTTGCAGTTTTTATACTATCTTCGATTCTGTTGGATTCCTGTTTCGTTTTGTCTTGTTGAATCGAATTCTATTGAACCTTTATATAGTTGTATCAATTCATGTACATTTCTATAATCAATCTTATCATACTCACGAGTTTTCATTAAGGGTCCTATTATTCCTGGATAGTTTTTTGAATAATATGGTTCAAAACTAGTTTCCATTAAAGCCTGAATTCTCATTAAAAATGTTGCTGCCTCTGTCCCAAATGTTCTAGTTAATAAATTCATTATTTCTTCGTCATTTTTAGAAAAAGCAATCCTGTCACCAATATCTTTACCAAAAATATTCTGAATTTCTAAAGCAATTTTAACTTCCTTGGGATATCCACATGCAGATGTTTTTAAACTATACTTTTCAGCCAATTCCCTTGTCTTTAGTTCAGCAAATCCTTCACGCATTGCACTGGCTCCACCTACTCCACATAAATGAGTTGTTTCATGAAGCAAAGTTTCTTCATAAAATTGTAAAGGAGTTAATCCGGATACAAACATATGAATTATATAATCTAAATAAGTATTATCATTCAAAACGAGTGTGTCAGATGTAAATGTTTTATGATTTTTATTTAAGCCATATCCAGGAATTTTACTTAAATAATCAATAATGCTAAAAGCATTTGTTGGAAAATACATTATTCCGTCATTAACAAACATTGATATTGTATTAGTTTGTTCCACACGAATTACATTCTTAAAATCTCTAACACCATTTAAATACTTTATGATATCTTGTGGGATAATTTCTGAATACTCATTTATTATTATAGATACATATTCATATAATTTTGCTGATAATACTTCTCTTACTTCATTAATTTTAGCTCGATCTATTTCTTTCATTATATATTTTCACCTCCTTAATAATGGCTTTCTATAGAGTATTTACTGTTTATGAGAACAAAATGTGAACATTTTGCCTTTTTTTTGATTTTCCCTTGTACCAAAGACTCGCTCCCTTATAAAATAACTATTTCCCACAACATTGTTTATATTTCTTACCACTTCCACATGTACATGGATCATTTCTACCAATTTTTTTATCTTTAACAATAGTTCTTTTAGCTGAAGCTTCTTTATCATTTGTAATCATTTCTTTTTTCTCTTCTTTAATAACAATATCAGTATTAACTTTTAAATTAATCAAAGCCGTAGCTGTATGTTCATAAATAGAAAGAAGCATATTATTAAATAAACTATAACCTTCCATAATATATGCTTGAAGTGGATTTTCTTGTGCATAAGAACGAAGTCCAATACCATCTTTTAATGAAACCATTGTATTCATATGTTCTTGCCACATAATATCAATGTTTTTAAGATAAATAACTTTTTCCAAATTATTTACAACCTCTTTTGGTTGTTCTTCAATTTTTTCTTCATATTCATCCTTTATTTTAGAAGAAATTAAATTAGTAAGTTCTTCTAAAGATTTATCTTTTAAAATATCACAAGTTATATCTTCTTTTAATAATTTTTCGTTAACATAATTAGTAATTTTTTGTAAATCCTCAGTAGTAAACTCGCCCTCAGGCATAATATGACTAGCACAAAATTTCATAATATACTCATCAATCAAAATATAAATAGTCTTTCTTATGCTTTCAGAATCTAATATTTCATTCCTTTTTGAATAGATAATCTCTCTTTGTTCATTTAAGACATTATCATATTTTAATAAATGTTTACGAGTATCAAAGTTATGACCTTCAATTCTTTTTTGAGCAGTTTCAAAAGATCTTGTAAACATTTTGTTTTGAAGTGAAACCTCACCTTTCATACCAACACTATTTAAAATATTTTTAATTCTATCTGCACCAAATCTAAGCATTAATTCATCTTGAAAGGAAACAAAAAATTGACTCATTCCAGGATCTCCTTGACGACCTGATCTACCACGGAGTTGATCATCAATACGTCTTGATTCATGACGTTCTGTTCCAATTACACAAAGACCACCAAGTTCTGCAACATCTTTACCTAATTTAATATCAGTACCACGACCTGCCATGTTAGTAGCAATAGTAACTGAATTTTTTTCTCCTGCTTTTTCAATAATTTCAGCTTCACGCGCATGGTTTTTAGCGTTCAATACTTCGTGTTTTACCCCTACTTTTTTAAGTCTATCACTAATAAGTTCACTTGTTTCAACAGCAACAGTACCAATTAATATAGGTTGACCTTTTTCGTGTTTTTCTTTAACAAATTTTACTAAAGAACTATATTTACCTTCAATATCAGCAAATAAAATATCTTCATAGTCACATCTAGCTATTGGAACATTAGTAGGAATACGTAAAACATACATATTATAGATATCTCTAAATTCTTCTTCTTCAGTTTTAGCAGTACCTGTCATACCCGACAATTTTTTATACATTCTAAATAAATTTTGATATGTAATGGTTGCCATAGTATTTGTTTCTTCATTGATTTTTACACCTTCTTTAGCTTCAATAGCCTGGTGTAGTCCATCAGAATAAGCACGACCTTTCATAAGACGACCAGTAAAAGCATCGATTATAACAATCGCATCTTCTGAAACTAAATAATCAATTTCGTTTTTCATAATATAATTAGCTTTTAAAGATTGATTTACAAAATGAACTAAATGAGTATTGTTAATACCATATAAATTATCAATTTTTAATAACTTTTCTACTGTAGTAACTCCATCTTCTGTAAGTGTTATATTTCTATATTTTTCATCAATAGTATAATCTTCATCTTTTAATTTTTTAACTATACTATCTATTTCTTTGTAAAGTCCTTTATTATTATTTTTACCACCAGAAATAATTAAAGGAGTTCTAGCCTCATCAATCAAAATTGAATCAACCTCATCTAAAATCGCAAAATTTAATTTTCTTTGAACTCTTTCTTCTTTTTTAGATACCATATTATCTCTTAAATAATCAAATCCTATTTCACTATTTGTAGTATAAATAATATCTTTTTTATAAGCTTCCCTTTTTTCTTCTAATGAAAGACTTCGAATATTAACACCAACTGTTATTCCAAGACCATCGAAAATTGTTCCCATCCACTCAGCGTTTCTTGAAGTAAGATATTCATTTACCGTAATTACATGTACTCCATTTCCACTTAGTGCATTAAGATATGCAGGAAGTACAGTAGTTAATGTTTTACCTTCTCCAGTCTTTAATTCTGCAATATTACCAAAATGTACTGCAACACCACCTAAAACTTGAGAAAAAAACGGTTTTTGTCCAATATATCTAAAAGATGCTTCACGTGCTGTTGCAAAAGCCTCTACTAATATATCATCTAATGTTTCACTCTTTTCTAATCGTTCTTTGAATTCTATAGTTTTATTTTTTAATTGTTTGTCAGAAAGTTTACTAAATTTTTCATCTAAATCTAAAACTTTATTGCTAATAATTTTAAATTTTTCTAATTCTTTATATTCATGATCAAAAACTTTTTTAAATATTTTCAACATTTTTACACACTCCTTATATAATTTTACCAAAAATAAAGTAAATTTTAAAGTAAAAGTAATAAAATTATAAATTTTGGTAATACTAAAATTGAAATATATGGTGACTTTATGAAATTTATTATGAAAACGATAAAATTTACAGTTATTTTAGTTTTTTTAGGAATAATTGTATTAGCTGGACTTTATGGTTATGCTAAAATAAGTCCAAAATTAACAATTAAAAATTCTAGTAGTATTTATATGTATACTGCTACAGATGATTTATTTTATCAAAGCAATGGAACTAGTAGTTGGGTTTCTATTGATAATATCAATGAAAATTTAATTCATGCTACTTTATCTGTTGAAGATAAAAATTTTTATAAACATCAGGGTTTTGACTATTTGCGTCTTGCAAGCGCGATGACTACAAATATAATGACAATGAGTAAAAAAGAAGGAGCATCTACAATTACCCAACAATATGCAAAAATATTGTATTTAACATATAATAAAACTTGGAAAAGAAAAATTGAAGAAGCATGGATTACAATGAGAATTGAAAGTCATTATACAAAAGATGAGATATTAGAAGGCTATTTAAATACAATAAATTATAATCATGGTGCATATGGTATTGAAAATGCATCTAAGTATTACTTTAATAAATCTGCAAAAGATTTAACTTTAGCTGAAAGTTCAATGCTTGCAGGAATACCAAAAGCTCCTTCTCATTATTCTCCTTTAGTAAATTATGAAAAAGCAAAAAGTAGACAAAAGATTATATTAGAATTGATGAGAAAAAATGGTTACATAACTGAAGAAGAAAAAAATGATGCTTATAATGAAGAATTAGAATTTTATAGTAAATGGAATGATTATGATTTAGATACTCTTCAATATTATAGCGATGCTGTTTCAAAAGAATTAGAATCTCTAGATGTTATTCCAACTAGTTTAATTGAAAATGGTGGAATTAAAATTTATACATATTTAGATTTAGATACTCAAAAAAACCTTGAAAAGAATATTAAAAAAGAACTTAAAGATAAAGATTTACAAAGTGCAAGTATAGTAATGAATCCAAATAATGGTTCTGTAATTGCGTTAGCTGGTGGTAAAGATTTTAAAGAAAGTGAATTTAATAGAGCAGTAAGTTCTAAAAGACAAATTGGTTCTACAATAAAACCATTTTTATATTATGGTGCTCTAGAGGCAGGATTTACTCCATCTACAACATTTTTATCAGAAAAAACAACTTTTACGTTTGCTAAAAGCAAAACCTATTCTCCAAATAACTATAATAATAAATATCCAAATAAAGATATTACACTTTTAACTGCTCTTACATATTCAGATAATATTTATGCAGTTAAAACTCATCTATTTTTGGGACAAGATACATTAGTTAACACTTTAAATAGAGCAGGTATTGACTCTGTTAGAGAAACTAATCCATCTCTTGCCCTTGGAGCAGAAGAAATTAATATGATGGAATTAATTGAAGGATATGCTTCTTTTGCAAATGGTGGATATAAAATAAATCCACATCTAATTTCTAAAATTGAAGATAAAAATGGTAAAGTTTTATATGAAAATAAAGAATCTAAAGAATTGATTTTTAATAAAAGTAATGTATTTATATTAAATGAAATAATGAGTAATTGTTATAGTTACAAAATGGTTGATTATTCTTCTCCAACTTGTCTTTCTATTGCTCCAAGACTTACTAATAAATATGCGATTAAAACAGGTTCTACTGATGCAGATTCTTGGATCGTTGGTTATAACAATAATCTAATTACTGCAGTTTGGACGGGTTATGATGATAACACTGATCTTAAATCCGGAGACTCTGGACATTCAAGAATTATTTGGGCAGAAGTTATGGAAAATTATTTTTCAAAAAATGAAGCTACATGGTATGAAATTCCAAGTAATGTATCTGGTGTTATTATAGATCCAAAAACAGGTTATGCAGCAACTAAAAATGATAAATCAAATACAGTTATGTATTATGTTAAAGGTAGTGAGCCTAATACAATTAAAGAAGATAATGATATGGAAGCAGTATTTAAAGAAATGAATGAAAACAATTAAAAAAGCCTTGAAATTAATTCAAAGCTTTTTCATTTAAATGAATATCTATTCTTATATGATTTTGATCATGTATAAAACCACTTGCTTGTACTAGTGTTCTAATAGAATTAATAAGTTTTCCATTGTATTTAGTAAGCAAACTCAATTCATCTTTTTCTAAATAAATATCAAAAAGTAAACTATTATCTTCTAAAATATATTTTCTTATTAAATAAGAATTTTCATCTTTCAAAGACATTTTTAATAATTCATTTATAAATAAATTATAATTCATGACTATTTATTATATTTTTCATTATGATATTCAGTTAAAACACCTGTTCTACTTAATAAACTTTTAACAGTGTTAGTAGGTTGAGCACCTTGTTTTAACCATTTAATAGCAATCTCCTTTTTAATATTAATATTATTTTCACTCATCATTGGATTATATGTTCCAATTTCTTCAAGATATTTTCCATCTCTTGCTACTCTAGCATCCGCTGCTACTATACGATAGAACGGTTTACCTTTAGCACCCATTCTTTTTAATCTTAATTTTACTGCCATATTTATCTCCTTTTTAAAATTATATTCTAATTATATCATAACATTGACAGGTGTCAACGTTTTAGGTTGACTTTTTTAAATATATTATAATAAATTAGTTAAATAAAATTTATTTTACTGTGTTTATTCCAATTTCATATGCTGTATCTGGTGTTCTACCGTCTCTTTGAGCACTTGGAATAATATATGTAAGATTACTTAAATAAATAACTGGTCTTATATAACCTTCTTCTTTAGCTGATACTGGTTCAAATTTATTAGTAGCCCAAACTTTGTCTTCTCCTACTGGTGAAAGTGTAAATATAGGGGCATTTGTTATATTTAAATCATTAGAAGAAAATAATTCTGAAACCGTAGGAAGACCCAATTTTCCAGTAATTGAACCATATTTATTATTTGAAGATATATTTGTATATGGATTTCCTTCAGAAAATTCACCCAAATAAAATGGTCCTGTTCCAAAATATAAATTAGAATTTTCAATAAAACTTTCAAGAAGTGACATATATGAATCATTCAAATAATTAAAAGCAGAAATAGCCTTTTTGTTAGAAGTTCGATAGTAATTTGAATTATTTTCACTAAAAGGCATAATTACATCCTTTTTATTCAAAATTAATTTTGTAAATACTTTGTTACTACGCATAATTTTAGGATCAATTATTCTCCAAACTCTGCCTGCAAACTTAACATATTCTCCTGAATATCTTGTTGATAAATAATACTTACTAGTAGCATAAGTATCTCCACTTATTATATATGGATTATCTTTTGTACCAGTTGTGCCTTCAACTAATGAAAGATTTTGATGTAAATTTATTACTGGATAAATTGCTTTATATTTGCTAGTATTAGCATCATTTTTAAGAGTATTATCTTCTGAAACATACCAAGTATTTGTTGTATTTTCACTTGATTCTGTTAAAGTCCAAAAAGGTATATTATTGGCTAAAAAACCATTTTTCCCTCCAGTTTTTTCATATTCACTATATGATATTAAACCAACTTTATTTTTACCAGTTTTTTCACATTCATTAGTTTCATTACCATAACAAAATTCTCCATTAGTTAAAAAACTTTCTGGTAATTTTAATTTATTGTAAAAATGTGTATCCAGCCAACTTTTAACGTAACTATCTTCATATACATTAGATTTACCAGTATAATAACCAATATTTGTAAGAGGTATATCACTAATGATTTTTACAGAACCATCTTCATTTACACTAAGAATTCTATATAAAAATCCTCCATACCATAAATAATTATTATCTACATTACCCTCATAGTAACATTCATACAAATATTCCTTTTTTCCATTAACTTCTTTATAACATTTCAAATCATTTTTAATTGTTGTTCCAATACGTATTGTTTCCTCATTAAAAAACATTATAATAACAACAACTAATATAATCAATAATATAATACCTAAAACTGAAAATTTAATTATATTTCTTTTGTTTCTTCTAAAAAAAGTATTCATATCTGTTTTATCATATCCATCTTCGTACATTTTATTACCTCCATTATCAATAATTATATCATAAATTTAAATTTTTCAATAACTTTTCTTCTGTCCAAATCTCAATACCAAGTTTTTCACTTTTTTCTTTTTTCAAACCAGCATTACTACCTATTAATACAACATTAGTTTTCTTACTAACATTACTTGTAAATCTAGCTCCCATAGATTCCATTATTTCTATAATTTCTTCTCTTTTAAGATTAAAAGTTCCTGTAATTACAAATGATTTTCCTGTAACATTTTCATTATAAGTAATACTGATTCCTTTATATTCCATATTAACACCTAATGTTTTAAGTTCCTTTATAAATTTTAAATTGGCCTTGTCATTAAAATAAGTAACTATATTTTTAGCTAGAACTTCTCCTATATCTTTAATAAAAACTAATTTTTCTATTGTAGCATTTATTAATTTTTCCATTGTATTAAAGTTTTTACACAATAATTTTGCTGAAGTTTTACCTATTCCTTTAATACCTAATCCAAAAATTAATAGTTCTAAAGAATTTTCTTTACTTTTATCAATTGAATTAATTAAATTATTAAAGCTTTTTTATCCAAAACCATCTAATTCAATTATTTTCTCTTTAATTTCATTTAATTTATAAATATCAGGAATAACTTTTATAAATCCTAAATTATAAAATAATTCAATTATTTTTTCTCCAAGCCCATCGATATTCATACACGTTCTACTTGCAAAATGTATTAAAGATTCCATTCGCCTAGCATCACACATTTCATTTAAACAATAATGATCAACTTCACTATCTAATTTTATAAGTTTACTATCACAAATTGGACAATTATCAATCATTGTAAAGTCAATTTCTAATCCATTTCGCTTTTTCTTAATTGGTTTTATAACTTCTGGTATAATTTCAGCAGCTTTTCTTATATAAACCATATCTCCTATTTTTATATCTTTATTTACAATATTATCAGCATTATGAAGTGTAGCATTTCTAATTGTTGAACCTGATAATCTAACGGGCTCAAGTGAGGCATTAGGAGTAATTTTACCAGTTCTACCTACTGAAAATGTAATATCAATAAGCTTAGTGATAACTTCTTCTGCTTTAAATTTATACGCAATAGCCCATTTTGGAACTTTTGAAGTATAACCAATTTTTTCATATAAAGAAGTATCATCAACTTTAATAACTGCACCATCTATTTCATAATTAAAGTTATACCTATTTTTTTCAGCAAAATTTATAAATTCTATTACTTTTTCAATGTTTTTATATTTTTTAACATTACTATTTACTGAAAATCCTAACCTTTTAAGATATTTTAGTTTTTTGAAATGACTTTTTTCTTCTATATCATTACCTATATTATAAGCAAAAAAATCTAAATTCCTTTTTTTACATATATTAAAATCAAGTTGTCTAACACTACCACTTGCTGCATTTCTTGGATTTTGAAATAAATTTTCTTCTTTAATTTTTCTCTCTTGATTAAGTTTATTAAAAACATCTTTATTCATATAAATTTCGCCTCTAACAATTAATTTATCTTTTGTAGAAATTTGCTTTGGTATACTTTTAATTGTTTTAACATTTTCTGTAATCATTTCTCCAACAAATCCATCACCTCTTGTTGCAGCAATTTTTAAAATACCATTTTCATATGTTAAACTACCAGAAATACCATCAATTTTAAGTTCGCAAGTATAAGAAATTTTACCATAAGTATCTACAATCTTTCTATCAAATTCTCTAATTTCTTCATCATTAAAGACATTGCCTAACGAATACATTGGTAATTCATGCTCATATTTTACAAATCCATCTGAAATTGTTCCACCAACTTTACTAGTTGGAGATTGCTCGTGTTTAAACTCTGGATATTTATTCTCCAAAGAAATTAATTCTTGCATATATCTATCATATTCACTATCTTCAATAGTTGAAATATTTAGATTATAATAATCATTATTTGCTTTATTCAAAATTTCTACAAGTTTATCAATTCTCTTTTTAAATTCCATTTTACCCTCTTTTTAAATGTTTTATTCTATATAATGTTTCTTTAACTTTTGGATTTATTATTAATAATAAACCAAGTGATATTAAACTTATAATTACAAAACTAATTGTTGCTATAAGTATTAATGAAAATAATCCTGTTACATTTATCATTATAAATTTAGCAATAGGATTTGTAAATAAAATTATTAGACTAAATAATATAATATTAATAATATAAAAAATTATAATTTTATTAATTTTTAACTCTGGAAATACAAATTTGTCAATTAGTTTTAATCTTTTATAAATAGTCCAAACTATACTAATATTTGTAGCAAAAAGCAATGAACTAATTGCCCAATTAATATTTACAAATTTTACTAAAATAATAGATAAAATCAAATTAATTACGGCAGATTTTACATATATAATTTTTTGTTCTTTAAAAAGACCTTTGGCTTTAATTACTGACAGTAATGGTAAGTAAATTATACTTAAAAAAATGTAAAGACTATACATATATATTGTAAAGTCATTAACAATATAAGAAATATTTGAATCAACCCAAGCTGGTATAAATCCACGTATTATTAAAGAAAAAGTCAGGGCTATTGAAAAACCTATAAAAACCATTCCATAAAGATATTCATTAAATATATTTAATGCTCTATTTTTATCACGACTTACAAAAATATTACCAAATGCATCACCTAAAAATATAGAACCTTTATTTGTGATTTCTAATAAAAATCTAACAATAAAATAATAGGCTGAATAAATACTAACCATAGTTTGAGAAACAAAAATTGCGAGTAATAAATTGTCTGTACTAACATTAACTAAAGAAGCAATATTACCAAAAACTAAATCCTTTGTTATTTTTGATATACCTTTTTCTTCTTTTTCTGTAATTGTATTAAAAATATCTTTGAAATATTTTTTACCATAATTATATAAAATAATTTCTTCTATTATCTTAATACCAAGTACAATTAGTCCTATTGATATTAATGAGCCTTGACCTTTAAGAATTATACAAACTATAAAAATATCTCCAAGTAATCTAAGTCCATTGAAAATAACTGAGTATTTATATTTACTTAAATTTGCAGTAAAAAGTGCTCCTACAATACTACCATAGAAAAAATATGTAATTGTATATGAAAACCCAATAAGTAAGAATCCACCAATAACATCTAATTTATTAGTTTCTTCAATATTAGAAAAAAATAGGAAAACAGCTGCAATTATAAGTAATAAACTTATAATTTTTGCAATTTTTATAAATAATTTTCTACTACTTTTGCAAATAGACCAAATTTTTTCATTGTCTTCTTCTACAAAAGGTTTGTAAAGTTTGTAAGTTGTAGCACCTATAATCCCAGTTTGATAAACAAAAAAGTATGATAAAACGTTATTAATAGTTTGATAGTATCCATTTAAATCATCACCTAAATATTTAATAATTACATTAAATTTTATCATGCCAAATAATGCGATTAAAATATATGGAATAAGTTCAAATACAGTATTTAAAATAAACTTCTTTGTCCTCATAAAGCACCTCTATAATATTATAACATAATTACATGTCGTTTTAACTAATTATTTGTTGAAAGATAGGCCTTTTCCACTCACTTTAAAACAATGGCTACATACAATATTATGGATAGTTATAAAGTTCAAGAATGTAAAAAGGAGGCATTTTGTGGAGTCAAAAATATTAACAAAACGAGAAAAACAAATTTTTGATTTACTAGTAGATGGAAAATCTAGTAAAGATATTGCAGAAATATTAGGTATTAGTGAAAAAACAGTTAGAAATCATGTTAGTAATTCTATGCAAAAACTTGGAGTAAAAGGTCGTGCTGCATGTATAGTAGAATTATTAAAACTTGGAGAAATAAAATTATAAGAAGTACTTAATCGTACTTTTTCTTCTGATTTTATCATACTTCTTTTAAGTCAACATATTATTTTATGAGGTGTTATATGTTTAAAAGATTTTATACAAAAAAGATTCTATTTTTAGTTTTACTTGTTACATTGGTATTTCTATTTTCAATGTTTCCAAAAGAAGAAAAAACTTTAGATGTTAATCAAAACTTAAATTATATTAGTTCTAATGAAAATACTCATACTGTATTTTTACTTGATAAATATGATTATGTTGCTATGACTAGTGTACTTATGGATAGCGATGCTAAAACTGTTGAAACTAAAGCAAAAGAGCTTATTGAAACTTTAATAATTGAAGGTAAAAATAGTAATAAAGTTCCTAATGGATTTAAACCTGTAATTCCAACAGAAACTAAAATAAATGATATAAAATATGAAAATAAACTTTTACATGTAGATTTTTCTAAGGAACTTTTAAATACTAATAAAGAAGTTGAAGAAAAGATTATAGAAGTTATTATATTTACATTGACTTCTATTGAAGAAGTTGATGGTGTTATTCTTTATATTGATGGAAATATTTTAACTAAACTTCCTAAAAGTAATGTATTTTTACCAAGTATATTAACTAGAGATTTTGGTGTAAATAAAGTATACGATATTCATAATTTTCAAAACATTAATCAAGTTACTGTATATTACTTAAGTGGTACTGATGAAAACTATTATTATGTACCTGTAACCAAATATGATAATCTTGAAAACGAAAAAATTGAAGTAATAATTGATGAACTTGCTTCAGGGCCTATTTATCAAACAAATTTAATGAGTTTTTTAAACACTAATACTAAATTATTGAATCATGAATTGATAGAAAAAACTTTAAATCTTAGTTTTAATGAATTTATAATGAATGATATTAATAATAAAGATATTTTAGAAGAAGTTATGTATACAATATCTTTATCCATAGCTGATAATTATAAAGATGTAAATGATATAAAAGTTATATATAAAGATAATGAAATTGCTTCAAAATGTTTAAAATTTTGTAAATAAGAATCTTTCCATAATGGAAGGATTTTTATATTAATATTATTTACAGGTTATTTAGTTATTTTACAAATATAAATAATGCATATAAATGCAAGTGAAATTTAAAATAACACTTAATTTTTAAAAATTTATAAAGACGACAAAAAACCGTCATAAGTGACGATTTATAAAATTCATTTAGTATCTTTTTCTTGTACATCTTTGAGTACTTGTTCAATACGTTCTCTATAATGAAGACTGTTATCAAATTTAAATTCAAGTTTTGGAGTATGTCTTAAATTCATATTATCACTAACAGTTTTTCTAAAAAATGGTATAGATTTATTTAATTCAAATTCTAATAAATCTTTATTATCACTATAAGAACTATACATAATTCTTGCAGTACTAAGATCTGGTGCAATTATTATTTTAGTAATAAAAGCATCTTTTAAAACTCTATTATTTGAACCAATAATAAGTGCTGAACTAAGTACATGCATCATTTCACTTTCAAGTCTTGCAAGTTTTCTACTCATATTAATTCTCCCTAAAAATCTGACTGTAATAATTGTCATACATATCATCAAAATTATTAAAAACGCCTAATTCAACTTGTTTTCTTATTTCTTCTTTTGTTAAAATTTTAACTCCAGCAACTTCTTCTGCTTGAAGCATAACTTCATCTAGACTAATGTCCTCATATAAGAAATAAACATCAGCTATATGTTGTATTCCATCTTTAGGAAAGAATCTTTTAAAGAAATTATAATTTACTGTTTTTGGAATATATCCTAATTCTTCTTCAAGTTCACGTTTTATAGTTGAAAAAGAGTCTTCATCTTCCATTACAAATCCAGCAACAGTAGACCATTTAAGAGGATCTACTTTTTTATTTGAACTTCTTTGTTGAACTAAAAATTGTCCATCAGAAGTTTGTATCCATAAATGTATAACTAAAGCATATTCATTTTTCTCAAGCTGATCTTTTCTAAATTTAGCATAACCTAATTTTTCCCCTGATTTATTTAATATATCAATTGTTTCTTCCATATACTATATTCCCTTTTTAACTACTTCATAAGTTTCAATAACATCGCCTTCTCTAATATCATTAAATTTTTCAATTGTAATACCACATTCAAATCCTGCTTTTACTTCTTTTGCTTGATTTTTTTCTCTTTGAATAGTTGCAATACTACTATCATATACAATAACAGAATTACGAATAATTCTAGCACTAGAATCACGTTTAATAACACCATCAGTAACCATACATCCAGCAATAAGTCCAATTTTAGAAAATTTAAAAATTTGTCTTATTTCTGCAGTTCCAGTAACTTTTTCTTCAAATTCAGGATTAAGCATACCAGAAAGTGCAAGTTCCATTTCTTCTATTACTTTATAAATAATATTATGTAATCTAATATCCACATCTTGTTTTAATGCATTATCCATAATAGTTTTATTAGGTCTAATATTAAATCCTATAATAATAGAATCTGTAGAAGATGCAAGTATAATATCACTATCAGTAATACCACCAACGCCTGTTCTAATTAGATTAATTTTAATACCACCAATATCGAGTTTTTTTAAAGAAGAAATTAAAGCTTCCTCACTACCTTTAACATCTGCTTTTAAAATAATATTTAATTCTTTGAAATCCTCACCCATACGAGCAAAAACATCTTCTAAGTTAACAGATTTTTTTTGTTGTGGTAAAGATTCATTTGTAATTCGTTTATCCCTAACAATTTTTGCTTTTTTCTCATTTTCAAAAGCTATAAATCTATCACCTGCATTTGGGATATTATCAAGACCAATAATAGTTACAGGATCTCCTGGAAGTGCTTTTAAAATTTCTTCATTTTTATCATTTTTCATTAAACGAATTTTACCATAACTTGTTCCAACTACTATTGGATCTCCAATACGAAGCATACCATTTTGTACAAGCATAGTAGCATTAACACCAGTCCCTTTATCTTTATGAGCTTCAATTACAGTACCAATAGCATAACTATCTTTATTTGCTTTATATTCATTCATTTGACTTACAAGTAAAATATTATCTAAAAGTTCATCTAAACCAATTTTATTTAAAGCAGATATATTAGTAACAATTGTATCACCACCCCAACTTTCTGGAGTTAAATTACATGAAGAAAGATCAGTTAAAACTTTATCTATATTTATATTAGGTTTATCAATTTTATTTATAGCTACTAATATTGGAACATTAGCTGCTTTTGCATGATCAATTGCCTCTCTAGTTTGTTCCATAACACCATCATCTGCTGCTACAATAATAATAATAATATCTGTAATTTTCGCACCTCTAGCACGCATTTTTGTAAAAGCAGCATGTCCTGGAGTATCTATAAAAGTTATTTTTTCATCGTTATATTCGATTTGATATGCGCCAATATGTTGAGTAATACCACCAGCTTCTTTATCTGTTACATTAGTTTGTCTAAGAGTATCTAAAAGAGTAGTTTTACCATGATCAACATGGCCCATAATTGTTACAACAGGTGGTCTTTTTGTTAAAGTTTCTTCATTGTACTCAACTTCAAAATTATCAAAATCACTAATATCACCTTTTTCAAAAGGTTTAATTATTTTTCCAAATTCTAAACCGATAAGTTCAGCTAGTTCAAAAGAAATAACATTATTTAAAGAAAGCATTTGACCAAGACCAATGATTTTAGTAATTAATACAGAAGAACTAACTTCTATAGCTTCAGCCAATTCTAAAACAGTACAATCTTCTTTAATATATATAGTATCAGAATTAACATCATCTTGAGATTTTAGTTTTTTCTTATTTTTGTACATTTTTTTCTTTTCTTCATCCAATTTTTCTTTAGGTTTTTTAGAAAATTTATTCGTTTTTTTATTCACAATTTTCTCTTTTTTAATTGAAACATCAACTTTCAATATTGATTTAGCCTCTTCTTCTAACGAAATCTCATCTTCTATTTCTTCATCAATTTTATCAGATTTTTCTTCATTCTCAAACGTATTATCTAGTTCAACAATAGAAATTTGATCTAATGTATCATCTTTACTAGTAGCATTAATACCTAAAATTTTACATTTATTTAATACTTCTGTCACTTCCTTATTTATATCACTAGCATATTCAAAAACAGTCATCATAAATATCACCTCTTTCTTTATTTAATAATATTTGTTAAATTTTCATAAATATCATCATTAATTTTAATTTTTAAATGTCTTTCTAAGACTTTTGTTTTTTTAGCTTTTTCAACTACAGCTAAATCTTTTTTTAAATAAGCTCCCCTACCATTTAATTTACCAGTTAAATCAACTGATACATTATCATTATTATTAACAATTCTAATAAGTTCAAATTTAGGAAATGCTTCTTTTGTTACTACACAAGTTCTCATAGGTATTTTCTTTTTTTTCATAAAACCTCCTATAACAAATTGATTCCAAGTTCACTCATATCTTCTTTAGTTTTAATTTCAATTTTAAAACGAGTAAGTCTAGATGCAAGACTAACATTACTACCTTTTTTACCTATTGCAAGTGATAAATTATCTTGATCACAAACAGCATAACAATGTCTTTCTTCTTCATCTGTTACTATTACTTGTATATCCTTTGCAGGTGATAAAGCATTTTTAATAAACTCAGAATTTTCTTCAACATATCTAATTATATCAATTTTTTCTCCAGATAATTCCTTTATAATACTAGAAATACGACTACCACGTTCACCAATACAAGCTCCAATTGGATCAACATTTGGATTATTTGAATAAACTGCTATTTTGGTTCTAACTCCAGGTATACGTGCAATGTTATAAAGATATACAATACCATCAATAAATTCTGGAATTTCTAATTCAATTAATCTTTTAACAAAATCATCAGATTTTCTAGATAGAATAATTTCAGGACCTTTAGTAGTTTCATTAACATATTTAATTACTGATTTAATTTGTGATCCAATAATAATTTTTTCATTAGGAATAAGTTCTCCTTTAGGAAGTTTAGCATTTATTTTATTTAGTTCAATATAATAATTATAGTTATCTTCCATCATAACATTTCCAATAATTAATTCCCCAATTTTATCTTTATATTCTTCAAAGATTAATGTTCTAATCTCGTCACGAATTTTTCCAGTTAAAACTTGTTTTGCAGTACTAGCAGCAAGTCTACCAAAATTTTCAGTATTAAGTCTTTCTTCCAATCTATCTCCAACTTTAATATCAGGATCAGTTAAAACAGCTTCTTCATGAATTATTTCAGTATCAAAATTAATTTCTTCTACTTCATCATCAATAACAGTATAAAATGAAAAAGCTTTCATTTCACCAGTATCACGATCAACTTCAACTCTAACATCAGATGATATTTTTAATTGTCGTTTTAAAGCCACTGCTAATGCTTGTTCTAAATATTCAAAAATCTTTTCTTCAGATATTCCTTTTTCTTTTGAAATAAAATTTATACCTTTAATTAATTCATTACCGTTCATTATAAAATTTCTCCTTTTTCTTTAGCCCAAATTTCCAAAATAAATTTTTTTTCAATAAAATCATTTTCGTCTATTAATTTGTTGATAATCCTACTTGCAGTTGTAACAGTATCTAAATCAATATATCCTTCTTTTTTATCTAATGTAATTCGTAAAAATAAAATACCATGTTCTGTATCAAAAGAAACATTATCACAAAATAGTTCCATTTTTACTAAATTAGAATCAATTAAGTCTTTGATTTTTTTATTCATACTGCCTCCAACTAATATAAAAAGTGGTTTTATGCCACTTTTCTAATCTTAATTATATCATGTATTTGATAAATTATAAATAAATTTTTGTAAATTAATGTAATATTTAAAAAAAAGATAATTATAAACAATTAATATAATTTAACATATTAAAAAATAAGCAAAAATAATAAGCTTACTTTTTAATTAGTATATGTAATATCATCATAACTATATTTTATATTTTTATATTTATTTAAAAAGTATTTTAATTCGTTTTTATAGCAACTTAAATATAATTTATCTATCTTATAACCAAATGCATTAATTTGATGAAAATCTTTTTTATCTTTAATTTTTTCTATATAGTAAGTATTAAATTTGGTCATTGCAATATTTAAAATATCACCACTAGTAGAATATTTTATTGACTTACCATTTTCATTAATCCATATTTCTGATAGTTTGCATTCCTTTAAATAAAATTCATATTTATTTATATTTTTACTATTTAATGTCTCTTCACTAAATAATAAATATGTTCCATTTCCAAAATCACTATATTCTAAATAAGGAGATTCAGAAAAAGTTATAATAGAATTTGTTTCTACATTCATTTTAAATAAAATTAAATATCCAAAACAAAGTGTAATTAAACCTAGTTTATATCTCATATAATCACCATTTATATGATGTGATTGAAATAAAATACTATACAAAAAAAGGATAAAAATCCTTTTAATTTTATTTTTTGTCTTTAAACATTTCACTTAAAGTAGTTCCAAAAGATGAAATATTTTGTAAATCAGATGGAACAATTATTTTTGTAGATTGTCCATCAGCTACTTTTTCTAATGTTTCAAAACTTTTATATCTTAATGTAGACTCAGTAATACCTACTTGATTTAAGTATTCAATTCCAGTAGCAGTAGCTTTTTGAATAGTTAAAATTGCTTCAGCTTCACCTTTTGCTTCAAGTATTTTTGCTTCACTTTTAGCCGTTGCAACTAAAATCGCACTTTCTTTTTCACCTTCAGCTCTAAGAATTGCAGAAGTCTTTTCACCTTCAGCTTTTAAAATTGCTTCACGTCTTTCACGTTCAGCTCTCATTTGTTTTTCCATTGCATCTTGAATATCTTTTGGAGGAATAATATTTTTAACTTCTACACGAGAAATTTTAATACCCCAAGGATCTGTTGCTTCATCTAAAACATTTCTCATTTGTGAATTAATTAAATCTCTTGAAGTTAAAGTTTGATCAAGTTCTAAATCACCAATAATATTACGAAGTGTAGTAGCTGTTAAATTTTCAATAGCGCTAATTGGATACTCAATACCATAAGTATAAAGTTTTGGATCAGTTACTTGAAAATAAATAACAGTATCAATATTCATAGTAACATTATCTTTAGTAATAACAGGTTGTTGGGCAAAATCTTTTACTCTCTCTTTTAATATAATAACATTAGCTATTCTATCAATAAAAGGAACTTTGATATGTATTCCATTATGCCAGGTACAATAATATGAACCTAGTCTTTCTACAACATAAGATGTAGATTGTGGTACAATTTTAATATTCGCAATTACCACTATCATTGCAATAAATAATAATATAATAATAACTTCCATAAATTATATCTCCTTAATTTTTAATTTATTACCTAAAACATCAATTATTTGATACTTTTTATTTTTGTCAACTTTTGTTTCACAAACTGCTTTCCATATGACATCATTTAATTTAACAATAATATCATCTTCATTATGATCAACTATATTAACTGTTTTACCAATTAAATTATTGTTAGGCAAGGAATCTTTACTTTTAATAATATATTTTTTTAGTATTGGATTAAAACTAACTAAAGCAAGTAATGAACTTAACGTAAATATTAATAATAATATTGTTGTATCACTTATAAAATACGTACATAATAAAGCAATTAAAGCACCAAATATAAACCAAATAGTTTCTAAATTGAAACTTATAATTTCGATTATAATCAATATTACTATAAGTACTAAAAAGAATATGTTCATTTAACCACCTATCCTTTCTAATTAAAGTATAGCATAATTTTTACAAAAAAGAACAAAAAAGTAAGGTATTTTAATAATATTCATACAAAAAGGACTAAGCTTTTGCTTAGTCACTCAGGAAAGAAACCAAGATGTAAAACATGATATTTTTAAAACAAAAATGACACTTTGTATCACTTTAGTCCTCTAATTATTATTAATTTCCACTTTTTTAAATATATTCTATCATTAAAAGTACCTCTTTTAGCACTCTTATTATCTACTGTTTTAATTATATCTTCTAATGTTTTCTTTTTCCTTTTGCTTTATAAACTGACATAGCAATTCCTCCTTTTTGTCTTCAGCAGTATATAACAGAGGAATTATATTTGTCGATGGTTTTAGTCCTCTTTTTTAAATTTTATGCTTTTTGCCAAAAGAAAAAGCGATTTAATCGCTCATTCATAGTTATTTAATTTTCGCTTAAATATTCCAGATGAATTGCAAAAACTCCATTTTTGATAATTCCTTCTTCATATCCATCAATACTATTGATAGAAGCAATACCTTTTTCAAAATCATTTGTACTAGACAAAGTATATTGTGTTCTTTCAACAGATTTATACCATTTATTTTTAATAACTCTACAACTATTTTATCGCCAATAGAATTTCTAAACTCAATTATTTAATTCTTTTTTATATTATTATAATCTCTTGTAAAGTTAATTTTATTTACTCTTATTTCAATTTTTTTGTTCCATTCTTTATTGCATTAAAAGCCCTATCATTTATATTTAATTCAATCATTTTTCTTCTCTAGTTAACACTAATTTTTTATTTGCTTCTTGAATATGTTTAGTTAATTCAGGATATTTATCATCATAGGCATAACTTTGTGGTGGAGCAAATCCAAATTGTTCTCTTAATTCTTCTAATTGTATCGGTGGATCTAATGCATAAACTGACTTAATGTCATACGCATATTTTGATAGTTTCAAACCTGCATTAAAATCACTATTTCCATATCCCTCTGGACTGATTTGTTCAGGATATTCTGTAATTCCATTCAACTCAACAATATATTTTAAAGCCGACGTTGGAGCAGATTCGTAAACATATAAGGTATTTATATCTTGCTTTGGTATATATTTTCTAAATTCATGGTCTTTTTCACCAGATTCAATCAATTTAGTAAATTGTGGTTTAATACTTAAATATATTGCTTTTTCATTCATCTTTCTAAATTCCTCCATAAAATAATATATACTATAATGTCTAAATAACATATAGGGATTATCAGTTCATTGTTGAGTTATTTCTTGTAAATAATCTAAGCCTTGAAATCCATATTCTGCTTTTAAATTTTCATAATTAATTACAAACTTTGGCAAATATCTATATACATCTTTTTTTACATATAAAGATTTCGATAATTTTGCTCCAGACCAATCTAAAATTAGTAGTGAATAAAGTATGGCAGGTAATGTTTCAACCTTATATCCAATAGTAGAAGCAACTTTATAGAGTAACTCCTCTTGATAAAATCCAGCATAATCACTACCAGTAATTCTCATTATGTGATAATCATATTTATCACTTTTATTAATTTCCGAATAAGCAAGTGCTCTTATTAAATTTCTAAGTGGAGTATTGTATTCTAAATGTTCTGACTCGTTTTCAATATTTGTTCTATATTCGCCATGAACTGGACAACAACTAGTTATTATATTTCCGTCATAAGCATTTTTTACACTATTTTTATCTGACAATCCACATTCAGGACAAGATACTCTAACTCGTAAATTACCATATTTAGGGTCAAGTATGTCTTGTATTTTATCTCTATTTGAAATAACATTTTTTACAATTGGGTATATTTCTTTTTGTTTATTAAATTCGCTTTGAAATCTTATTTCATAATCTATTCCAGTTTTAAGTTTTAAATATTCCAAAATTTCTACATATTGATGCATATAACTATTTATCACACCAGTCTGTTTCAAACTCTTTTGATATTTAATTCCATCAATAACTATTGTTTCACTTGGTGCAGTATCAACCACTTCAAATAAAACCGAAACATTTTTTGTATTATCAGTTTCCAATAATTTTCTTGCAGTAGAGAATGCCAAATTAAATACTGTTAATGATCCAAAATGTGGTGATGAATTTGGCTGTGCTCCTATACTTATTTTAATATTATCTTTTTCCACTTTAGATAAAAGATATTTTGATAATTCTTTTTCAAATACATACAACCCTCCACCTACTGGATGGTGTACTTTTCCATCGCTTTCAAAAATTATATAAAATCCTCCTGCAACATATTTTACCATAAATTGTTATTTTTGAGCATTTTTATCACTTTTAAATTGCTTTTAGTCCTGGGGTTAGTCCTCGCAAAAGAAAAAAGACCTTTCAGCCTTTATAAACAAGTATCTCTAGCCGAAGCTAGAGATTTCAGGGGGTTTTGGTACACTTACACATTAAACCGTATAAGTGACATGGCTACCACCATGTAAGACAAGTATAATACTTAAATGTCAAAAATGCAAGGAAAGCTAATTTTTTTTTTCATTTTACACTTATTTATGATAAATCTTCGACTTTTCTTATATAATCAATAATATTTTGATACTCCTTATTATTAAAATTTTTATTAAAGAATTCTGATGCATCTATTTTAGCTTTATTTAAAATTGATATATCTTCACTTATGTTAGCAATTTTAAAATTCATACTACCACTTTGTTTTATTCCAAATAAATCTCCAGATCCACGTAATTTAAAATCTGCTTGACTTATCTCAAATCCATCAGACGTTTGCTCCATAATTTTTAATCTTTCTACTTTTGTTTTAGAAATTAATATACAATATGAATTTAAATCATTACGACCAACACGGCCTCTAAGTTGATGAAGTTGTGAAAGACCAAAACGTTCAGCATCATATATTACAATCATAGTTGTATTAGGTACATCAATACCAACCTCAATAACAGTTGTACTAATTAGAATATCAATAGTTCCTTTTTTAAATTCATTCATTATATTGTCTTTTACATTGCTTTTTAATTTTCCATGAATTATTTCAACTTTAAAATTTTTAAAAGCGAGTTTATATTTTTCTCTTAAAGATTCAACATTTTCTAAATTATTTTTTTCACTTTCAGAAACAAGTGGGGCAACTATATATATTTGATGTTTTAATGTTAATTCATTATAAATTAATTTAAGTACTGATGTTATTTCTTCATAATTTTTTACATAAGTTTTTATAGGTTGTCTACCACTTGGCATTGTTTTGATTAAAGATACATCCATATCTCCATATAAAGCTAATGCATAAGTTCTAGGAATTGGTGTCGCACTTAAATAAAGTACGTCAGGCATTATTCCCTTATTACTAAGTGCATTTCTTTGCGATACCCCAAATCGATGTTGTTCATCAGTTACTACAAGCCCAAGAAATTTAAAATTTACTTTATCTTGTATAACTGCATGAGTACCAATAATTATTTTTGCTTCTCCATTTTCAATTCTTTTATAGCATTCTTTTTTTTCTTTTATAGTCATACTACCAACTAAAAGCTCAATTTTAATATCGTATTCTTTAAATAAATTTTTGAAATTTATATAATGTTGTCTTGAAAGAATTTCAGTAGGACCCATAATTACACTTTGATATCCACATAAATAATTTATATATGCAGCTACTATAGATACTATTGTTTTTCCTGAACCTACATCACCTATTATTAATCTATTCATTCTATTTTCTAAAGTAAAATCCTGAATTATTTTATTTATACTTTTCTTTTGATCTTCAGTAAGTTCAAAGGGTAAAGAATTAATAAATAATTTAACTAACTTATTATCAAAACTTCTTTCTAATTTTGAAAATATAACTTTATTTTTATTTTTAAGAAAATTCATACGAATCATAAATAAAAATAATTCCTCGTACTTTAATTTTAATTCAGCTTTTTTGATTTCTTCACTATTCAAACTTAAATGTATATATTTTAAAGCATCCTTTTTAGAAATAAAATTATATTTAATATTTAAATAATTAGGTACATAATCATTAACTTCTTGTAATTGTAATGCTTCTTGAATGAAGTTATGAATTTGGTTTGAAGTAATTCCTGATACACAATTATATAATCGTTCTATTCTTTCTTCAAATAATTCTTCACTTAAAATTATATCTGATAATGTAATACTAGATTGTTTTTCATTGTATTTACCTATTATAATAATTTTTCTACCAACAGTAAGTTCATTTTTCATAAACCAACGATTAAAAATATTGCAATCGAATATTCTACCTTGAATGTTTATTTTAAAACGCATTCTATTAAGTTTATAATTTATTCTCATTACAATTGGACTTGTTTCTATTATGCCAGTATTTATAATTTTATCTCCATTTAAAAGATTTAATACACTAGTTTTACGAAGAATTTTTGTTTTATATGGATAGAACATAAGTAAATCTTGAATAGTAAATATTCCAAGTTTAGAAAGTAATTCTTTTTTCTTATTATTGATTCCTTTTATATTTTCTAATTCAAACATATTATCACCATATTAATTATATCATAATTTATTAATGAAATTTATGAAAAAGAGTTGACAATCAATGTTAAATAGATTATCATAAGTATCACCAATTCGAGTTATAGGCGAATTGGTGTATACTAGTGAAGACTAGTAAACCCCTTTTTATTCTTTTGGAGACTGTTTCAGGGGCAGTCTCTTTTTTTGTAAAAAAATTATAGAAATAAAAACTATCATATTTTGATAAATAACTAAATAAAAATTTACCTTTAATCTTTAATGCCAATATGGTTAATAAAATGAGTAAAAGACTTTAGATTTAATAAGTTAAATCTACCAATGCCAGTAATAGATAAATTTTTACCAATCATAGAATTTTTATCAATAAGTAAAACATTTTTATTATTTAAATGAGAACAACACATTAAACCTGAAGCTCCAATAACAATAC
>JBKDZI010000028.1:0-58423 GCA_047971215.1 Bacilli bacterium
AAAATGGTTGTTAAAGGGTTAAATGGAACAAAAACAATTAGTGATATTTTTATAGATAATAAAATACCTGCGGCCAAAAGAAAATCATGGCCTATTGTAGTTGATTCTGCTAATACAGTAGTTTGGATACCTGGTATTAAAAAAAGTAAATTTGATAAATCATATAATGAAAAATGTGATATAATAATGAGGTATCATGAATAGGAGGTTTTATGAATAATAAAAATATTCGAAAGAGCTTTATGCCATATATAATTATGATTGGTTTATTAACATTGATTTTTTGGTTTTTTATACAAAAAAGTTCTGTTGTAAATAAACTAACATATGATACTTTTTTTGAAATTGTAAATAAAGATGAACTTAAGGAGATTACTATTACTCCTAATGTTGATAATGCAGTTTATGTAATTACAGGAACTTTAGATAGTTATAAAGAAAATGAAACATTTACTGTAACATTACCTTATTCTGATGAAATTTTATCTAAAATAATGGAAAGTCAAACAGAGGATAATTTTAAAGTTGTTACTAAAAAAGATCCAAATACTAATATGATTTTATTAGGTATTATGAATTTTTTACCTTTAATTTTAGTATTAATAGTAACATTCTTCATTTTTTCTAAAATGTCAAGTGGAGGTAATAAATCATTTGATTTTGGAAAAAGTAAAGCGAAACTTAGTGATGATAAAAACAAAATTTGTTTTAAAGATGTTGCTGGTCTAGTTGAAGAAAAAGAAGAAGTTTCAGAATTAATAGACTTTTTGAAAAATCCTAAAAAGTTTCAAAAAATGGGTGCTAGAATACCAAAAGGTGTATTATTAGTAGGTCCACCAGGTACTGGTAAAACATTACTTGCTAAAAGTGTAGCTGGAGAAGCTAATGTTCCATTTTATTTTATAAGTGGTTCTGATTTTGTAGAGTTATTTGTAGGTGTAGGTGCTAGTCGTGTTAGAGATATGTTTAAACAGGCAAAAATGAGTGCTCCATGTTTAATATTTATTGATGAAATTGATGCAGTTGGACGTCAAAGAGGTTCTGGTATCGGTGGTGGACACGATGAAAGAGAACAAACTTTAAATCAATTATTAACTGAAATGGATGGGTTTGGTGCTAATGAAGGAATTATCATTATGGCCGCTACAAATAGAGATGATGTATTAGATCCTGCACTTTTAAGACCAGGTCGTTTTGATAGAAAAGTTATTGTTTCACTTCCAGATGTTAAAGAAAGAGAAGCAATTTTAAAAGTTCATGCTAAAAACAAAAAACTTGCAAATGATGTTAATTTAAAATTTATTGCAAAAAGAACACAAAGTTTTAGTGGTGCTGCTATTGAAAATTTATTAAATGAGGCTGCACTTTTAGCGGTTAGAAGAAATAAATTAGAAATAACTATGGATGAAATAGATGAAGGTTATGATAGAGTACTTATGGGTCCTGCAAAAATTACTCATAAATATACTGAACATGAAAGAAAAGTAGTTGCTTATCATGAAGCAGGTCATGCAGTTACTGGTTTAAAATTAAAAAGTGCTGATGAAGTTCATAAAGTTACAATTATTCCAAGAGGCAATACTGGTGGTTATAACTTATTTCTTCCTAAAGAAGAAAAATATTTCTCTACTAAAAATGAATTACTTGAAAACATTGTAGGTCTTTTAGGTGGGCGTGCTACTGAAGAAATAATTTTTAAAGAAATTACAAATGGTGCTCATAATGATATCGAAAGATCAACTAAAATAGCTCGTAGAATGGTTACTGAATATGGTATGAGTTCTTTAGGGATTGTTCAATATGAACATAGAGATGGCAGTGTATTTTTAGGTAGGGATTATAATAAATCTAGAAACTTTTCTGATACTGTTGCTCATGAAATTGATACTGAAGTTAAAAATATAGTTGATGAATGTTATAAAAAATCTAAAAAAGTTATTTCACAAAATTTAGGTTTACTAGAACTTATTGCAAATGCTTTATTAGAAAATGAAACTTTAACTAAAGAACAAATTGATAACTTAGTTGAATTTGGTACAATTGGTGGTAAAGTAGATAAAGTGATTAAAGAAGAAACTTCAAAAAAGGAAGTTTCAAAAGTTAAAAAAGAAACTAAAAAAACAAATAAAAAAGAGGAATAATAATCCTCTTTTTAAATAGGAGTTATATATGAAAATAGGAAATGTAGAATTAAAAAATAATATAATATTTGCTCCACTTGCTGGAATCGGTAATAATTCTTATAGAAAAATTATTAAAAAAATGAATCCAGGTCTTATTTATGCTGAAATGGTAAGTGATAAAGCAATATGTTATAAAAATGAAAAAACTATTGATATGCTTTATATGGAAGAAAGTGAAAGACCTATTACTCAACAAATTTTTGGTAGTGATTCTATAACTATGGCAAAAGCTGCAAAATTTATAGAAAAAACTATGAAACCAGATATTATAGATATAAATATGGGATGTTCTGTTGTAAAGGTTGCTAAAAGAGCAGAAGCTGGTGCTGCATTATTAAAAGATATAGAAAAAGCTGTGTCAATTGTAAAAGCAGTAAAAGAGGCTGTGTCAATTCCAGTTACTGTAAAAATTAGAACAGGTTGGGATGATAATAATAAAAATGCTGTTAAGCTTTCTGTTGCATTAGAAAAAGCTGGAGCTAGTGCTATTGCGATTCATGGTAGAACTAGTAAACAATTATATACAGGAACTGTTGATTTAGATATGATTAAAAAAGTAAAAGAAGCTGTATCAATTCCAGTTATTGGTAATGGAGATATAAAAACTATTGAAGATGCTATTTATATGTTTGAATATACTGGTTGTGATGGTATTATGATAGGTAGAGGAGCTTTAGGTAATCCTTTCTTTATAAGAGAACTTGTAGCATATTTTGAAAATGGTATTAAAATACCGAAAGCTACATTTAAAGAAAAAATTGATATATGTTTAATGCACTTATATAATCTTAAAAGTCAAAAAAGTGAAAAATCTGCATTATTAGAAATTAGAATGCATTTAGGGTGGTATTTAAAAGGGTTGCCTGATAGTTTAATAATTAAAAAGGCTATATTTGAGTGTAATACTATTGAAAAAGTTGAAAAACTTTTAAAAGATTATGAAAAAAAATTGGAAAATTTAAACTTTTAGATAGGCACTATAAGTGCTTTTTAATTTGTGATATAATTGTCTTAGGTGATATTTATGATTTATTTAGATTATAGTTCAACAACTAAAGTTGATGATGAAGTTTTAGAAAGTTTTATAATTGTTGCTAAAAATTATTATGGAAATGCAAATTCTATTCATGAATTTGGAAATACGAGTAATAAATTACTTAAAAAAGCAGAAGAATCAATTTTAAATACGTTACATTTGAACAAACATGAGGTTATTTTTACAAGTAGTGCTACTGAAAGTAATAATACTGTTTTAAAAGGATTGGAAAATTTTAATAGAAATGAAATTTTAATTGGTAAGTTCGAACATTCTTCAATTTCTGAAACTGTAAAACATTTAAATAATAAATACGTTATTAAATATTTAGATATAAATAATGATGGAACAATTAATATTGAAAAACTAAAAAAAGTTTTAAACAAAAATACATTATTAGTTTCTTTTGCATCTGTTGATAGTGAACTTGGAATAAAGCAAGATGTTGAAAATATTACTAAAATAATAAAAGAAAATAGTTCAGCTTTAGTACATATTGATGCAGTTCAAGCTTTAGGTAAAGTCAATATTAATTACAATAATTGTGATTTTATAAGTGGAGTAAGTCATAAATTTTATGGAGTTATTGGAACAGCTTTTTTAATAAAAAAGAAGAATATAAAAATAACTCCACTTCTTCATGGTGGAACTTCTCATAATGAATATAGGAGTTCAACTGTTAATTTACCGGGAATAGTTTCAACTAGTAAAGCACTTAGATTAGCAACTTTAAATATAGATGAAAAATATAAATATGTTGATTCATTAAATAAAAAAATAAAAAATGAACTTAAAAAATATGAAAATATTGTTATAAATAATACAATTAAAAGTATTGCCCATATTATAAATTTTAGCATCCTTAATATTAAACCCGAAAGTTTTGTAAATGCTATGAGTGAAAAAGAGATATACTTATCAACAAAAAGTGCTTGTTCAAATGATAAATTAATTTCAAGTAGTGTCTTGAATCTTTATAATGATAAAAAGAGAAGTTCAACATCAATTAGGATTAGTTTAAGTTATAAAACTACCGAAAAAGAAATAGATAAATTTTTAAATATATTTAGAAAAATAATTAAAGAAATGTCTTTAAATAATGAGAGGTAATAATGGAAAAAATAATATTAATTAAATTTGCTGAACTTGGTACAAAAGGAAAAAATAAAAATAATTTTATAAGAATTTTGGTTAATAATATAAATAAACAACTTGAGAAATATAATGTAAAAGTTTCTAAAATGCATATGAGAGTTCTTGTAACGTGTAAAAAAGATATTTTAAGTAATGTATGTGAAATTTTAAAGTTTACTCCTGGAATTAAATCTATAGTTGTTTGTGAAAAAGTTGAAAATGATCTTGATAAAATTAAAACTTTAGTAATTAATTCACTTAAAAATAGGACATTTTCAACTTTTAAAGTTAATACCAAAAGAGCAAATAAAAATTTTGAAATACCTAGTATGGAATTTAATAAAATAATAGGTGGAACAATTTTAAAAACCATTGAAAATATTAATGTTAATGTAATAAATCCTGATATAAATTTAAAAATAGAAATTAGAGAAACATATACAGTTATTTATGATTCAAAGTTAATTATTGAAAGTGTTGGTGGATATCCAGTTTCGTCTTTATCTACAGGAATGATGATGATAAGTGGTGGCATTGATTCTCCCGTTGCTTCTTTTTTATCTATGAAACGTGGTATGAAATTAGAATTTTTATATTTTGAATCACTTCCACATACAAGTTTAAAAGCTCGAGAAAAAGTAATTGATTTACTTAAAATTCTTACTAAATTTCAATATAATATAAAACTTCATATAGTACCTTTTACAAAAATTCAAGAAGAAATATATAAAAATTGTGATGAAAGTTATATGATTACAATTCTAAGAAGAATGATGTATAGAATTGGTAGTAAATATGCTAATATGAAAGATATTAAAATACTTGTTAATGGAGAATCTGTTGGACAAGTTGCAAGTCAAACCATTGAAAGTATTAATACTATTAATTCTGTAACTAATATGCCAATACTTAGACCTGTTGCTTGTTTTGATAAAACTGAAATTATAGAACTTGCTAAAAAGATTGGAACATATGATATTAGTATTCGACCTTTTGAAGATTGTTGTACAATATTTTTACCAAAAAACCCTGTAATTTCACCAACTATAGAAAGAGCTATAATAAATGAAAAAAGATTTGAATATGAAAGTTTAATTGATAAAACAATTGAAAATATATTTTCAATTGATATTTCAAATAAGCCAATAGATGAATTTGATGATTTATTTTAGTATAATTTCTTAAATCAATTCTCATTATAATAATAGGAGTTGATTTTTTTATGAATAAAGAACATTATTTACCTTTAGGTAATTCAAATAATCCAAATTTATCTTATGAGTTTTCAAATGAATTTGGTATCTTTGAACCTCATTATATAGGAAAAATTAGATCAAATAATAATGAAAAAAATTAAATAAATAACAAAAAATAATAAAATATTGAATTTTTGTGTATATTTATTTAATGGCGTCACATTCTATTTGTGTAAGTGAGGTGAAAAAAATGAATAATAAAAAAAAAGCTTTAGATTCTATGAAATATGAAATTGCTAGACAAAATAATGTTTCATTAGGTGCTAATACTACAGCTCGTGATAACGGTAAAGTTGGTGGTGAAATGACTAAAAAACTAACTGATCTTGGAAAAGCTCAAATGGGTTTGAATACTAATAGTAATAAATAATTAAATTCAATACAAAAGTATAAATTTTGTGCATATTATTCGACAAATTGTTAATTATATTAATAAGAAACGAGGTGAATATATGAACAACGCAAGTAATAAATTTAATGTTAATGGTTCTAAACAAGCTTTAGATTCTATGAAATATGAAATTGCAAACCAAATGGGTGTATCTTTAGGTGCTAACACAACAGCTTATAATAATGGTAAAGTTGGTGGTGAAATGACTAAAAGACTTATCGATTTAGGTAAAACTCAAATGGGATACACAACTGAAAGATAGTTGTTAATAATATATAATTCTTTAAGGATATTCTTTGATAAATGGGAATATCCTTTTATTTTACGTTACAAATATTACCTTTTTTATTGTACTACATACTATAATAGTATATAATTACATATAGAAAAGGAGTGAAATTTATGAAAATTTTAACAGTAAATGCTGGTTCTTCTTCATTAAAGTTTACATTTTTTAACATGGAAAATGAAGAAATAATCACAAATGGGGTTTTTGAAAAAATTGGTTTTGAAGAAGGTTTATATAAATTTGAAGTTAATGGAGAAAAAATTAAAGGAACAACAAAATTTACAGATCACAGTGTTGCTTTTAAGTTTCTTTTAGAAAAATTAATTGAATTAAAAACTATAAAAAGTTATGAAGAAATTGATGCTTGTGGACATAGAGTTGTTCATGGTGGTAATAAATATGCAGATTCTATTATAATTAATGATGCTGTTTTAAGTACAATTGAAAATTTAATTCCACTTGCACCACTTCATAATCCTGCAAATCTTACAGGTATTAAAGCTTTAATGAAGTTACTTCCAAATATAAATCATATTGCAGTATTTGATACGGCATTCCATCAAACTATTGAAAAGTCTAGATTCTTATACCCATTACCTTATTCATGGTTTGAAAACTTAGAAGTTCGTAAATATGGATTTCATGGTACATCGCATAAATTTATTGCAAACAGAGTTTTTGAACTTGAAAATAAAAATTTAAAAATTATCAACTGTCATATTGGTAATGGTGCGAGTTTATGTGCTATTAAAAATGGAAAAAGTGTTGATACAACAATGGGATTTACGCCTAATGCTGGACTTATAATGGGTTCTAGATGTGGTGATATAGATTCTGGAATTATTCCTTATGTTATGAATAAATTAAATTTAAATATAGATGAAATAAATAATATATTGAACAAAGAAAGTGGAATTTTAGGTATAAGTGAAGTTAGTAGTGATGCAAGAGATATTGAAGATGGTATGGCTTCTGGTAATGAAAAATGTGCCCTTGCATATCATATGCAACTTGAAAAAATAGTTGATTTTATTAGTTCTTATTATGTTTTATTAGGTGGAGCAGATGTTATTACATTTACTGCAGGTCTTGGAGAAAATGCTATTGATTTTAGAAGAGAAATAATAGAAAAATTACAACCACTTGGTATAAAAATTGATAAAGAAAAGAATAATGTTCGTGGAAAAGAAACTTTAATTTCTACTAATGATAGTAAAGTTAAAGTTTATGTAATACCAACTAATGAAGAATTAGTTATTGCAAGAGACACATTAAATTTAATTAAGCAATTATGATAAATAGAAAAAAATTTAAAGAAATTTTTCATATTATTAAAAAATATGAGAATATTGTTATAGTTAGGCATATGGGAGGAGATCCTGATGCTATTGGAAGTCAAAATGGATTAAAAGAAATTTTAAAATATAAATTTCCAAAGAAAAATATATTTTCTGCAGGCCTTTCTGCCTCTAGATTAAAATATTTGGGTGAAATGGATAAACTTCCAGAAGATTTAGACAATATTTTATTATTAATACTTGATACTCCAGATAAAAAAAGAGTGGATTTTAAAGACTTATCAATTGTTAACTATTCAATAAAAATTGATCATCATCCTTTTGTTGAAAAGTTTTGTGATTTTGAAGTAATTGATGATACTTCATGTTCAACATCTCAAATGATTATTGAATTTTGTATACAAAATAAACTTCACATACCAATTAGCGCTGCTGAAAAATTATATAGAGGTATAATGTCTGATACAAATAGATTATTATATTCATATACTTCTGTTAAGACTTTTGAACTTTTAACTTATTTAATAAAAACAACAAATTTAGATTTTACTTCTTTATATGAAAAATTATATTTAAGACCAATTTCGGAAATTAAATTTCAAGGATTTATTTTTCAAAATTTAAATATTACTGAAAATGGTTTAGGATATTTAAAACTTACAACTGATATTATAAAAGAATTTGGTGTTGATCCTGGTTCTGCCGGTAATATGGTGGAAAACCTAAATTATATTGATGAAGTTTTATCTTGGGCAATATTTTCTGAAGATTCAAAAAATAATTGTATTAGATGTACTATAAGATCAAGAGGGCCAATTATTAATGAAGTTGCAAGTAAATTTGGTGGTGGCGGTCATATTTATGCTTCTGGTGCTAGAATTCAAGATTTTGAAACAGTAGATAAATTAATTGATGCACTTGATAAAAATTGTTTAGAATATAAAAAAGGCATTTCCTAATAGGAAACGTCTTTTTTATTGTTCAATTACAATATAATTTACATAAATAGCTGGAATTACATTAAGATATCCAGTTTGACTTGATTTTACTACAATATTGTCTCTTGCTGCATCTTGTACAACACCATAAAATACTTTATCTCGCTCTTCTAAAGATCCTGGAAATGTAGTATGTATTTTTACAATTTTTCCAATATTTTGTCTAATAAGTCTTTCAATATACATTTGATTGTCTGATGTAGTAGATGAATCTATACCTAAATTATTTGGTGGAGATGTATACATTGGATTATCAAATATTTCTTCATTATTATAATATTCATTCATTTTAATCACCCTTTCTTTAAATTTTATTCATTTTTACAAACTATATGTAAAATTTAATAACGTTTTAGAAATTATTGTATTATTTTTTAAACATTTTGATATACTAATACTGTTGGAGGTATATTTATGATGAATATAAATGTTGGTATTTCAGCAAGGCATTTGCACTTAACAACTGAAAATTTAGAACAACTTTTTGGGAAAGATTTTAAACTTGAAAAATTCAAAGAATTAAACCAAAAAGGAGAATTTGCTTCTAATAGTAAAGTTACTTTAAAAACTAAAAAAAGTTTTATTGAAGGTGTTAGAGTTTTAGGACCTACTAGAAAATATACTCAAGTAGAAATTTCAAAAACTGATTCAATCAAACTTGGAATTAATCCACCAGTTAGAACTTCAGGAGATATTAAAGAAAGTGAATCTATTACTATTATTGGACCAATTGGACAAATTACAATAACTGAGGGTGTAATTATTGCAAATAGGCATATTCATATTGAAGAAAATAATGAATATGGATTAAAACCAGGTGACATTGTTTCTGTTTTAGTTAATGGAGAAAAAGGTGGAATTTTAAATAATGTATTAGTTAGACCTGGTACAAAAGAATTTCATATAGATACAGATGATGCAAATGCTTTTTTAATTAAAAATAAAAATGAGGTGAATATAATAAAACATGAAAATTAAAATCTGTGAATTATGTTTAGAAAATAGTGCTGATTATGTAATTGATGAAATAGGAAAAATTGAAAATATACAATTAAATATAGGTTGTCACAATCAATGCAGTCTTATTAATAATGGACTATTATTTGCTATAACTGAAAAAATTCCAATTCCTATTACTGCAAATACAAAGGAAGAATTAGTAGAAAAAATTAAATTATTATTAAATTAGTAGTGTTTTATTTTCCTACTTTTTTTTAGTAATAAAATTCGACAATCTTAAGCAATTTTTCGACAAAAGTTGTGAAATTGCGCTATAGAATATTATTTTATTCTAAAGTATAATAAAAATGTAGAAAAAAGAATTGAAAGAGGGTTAAATAAATGAAAGATATTAGAATATTACACATTGATGATAACGCATCAATTAGAGTTATGGTTAAAGAGTATTTTCAAAATAATAAACAAATAAAAATTAATTATAGTGTAAACGATGGACTTGAAGGATTAAAAATCTTAAAAGATAATTATGAAAACATTGATTTAATTATTTTAGATTTGATTATGCCTAATAAAGATGGTATTTCTTTCTTAGATGAAATTAAACAATTAAATATGAGTAAAAATGTAATAGTTATTACTTCATATAATCAAGCTTCAATGATTAAGAAAATTGCTGTTCATGATGTTGATTACTATATGTTAAAACCATTTGAATTTACAGATTTGGAAAAAAGAATTTATGAATGTGCTAATAAAAACGAAGCCTCATATAAATCAATTGACTTAAAACAAAATAATTTACAAGTAACTATTACAAAAGTATTACATGATTTAGGTATTCCTTCACATATTAAAGGATATCAATATTAGAGAAGGTATAAATATTGTTTATGATAGACCTGAAGTTATTGGTGGAATTACAAAAGAGTTATATCCTGAGATTGCTGTAAAATTTGAAACTACTATTTCAAGAGTTGAACGTGCTATTAGACATGCTATTGAAGTTAGTTGGAATAGAGGAAGTTGGGATTTAATGCAAGATATATTTGGACATAGTGTAGATATAGATAAAGCAAAACCAACTAATTCAGAATTTATAGTTACAGTAGCAGATAAATTAAGATTAGAGGGAAATTTTATGCAAAGGGTATAATATCTTGAATTACACCTTTTTTTTATATATAATTAAAATATAAAAGGAGTTTTTATGAAAAAAGTTATTTTATGTATTCTAGATGGTGTTGGATTAAGTAATGATACAAAAGGTAATGCTTTTAAATTATGTAATACGCCAAATATTGATTTTCTTATGAAAGAATTTAATTTTAGCAAACTTGAGGCATCTGGCATCAAAGTAGGTCTTCCAGAAAATATTATGGGAAATAGTGAAGTAGGTCATATAAATATTGGAGCTGGAAGAATTGTTTATCAATCTTTAGAACTTATTAATCAAACAATAAAACAAGATAAGCTAAAAGAAAAACAAGAATTAAATAATTTGATTAAGCATGTAAATGCTAATGATTCAAATATACATTTAATGGGTCTTTTAAGTGATGGAGGAGTTCATTCTCATATAAATCATCTTTTTAAATTAATTGAAGATATTAGAATAAAAACTGATAAGCCAATTTATATTCATGCTATTACTGATGGTAGAGATACTTTAATGGATAGTTCTATTAAATATTTAGATTTATTAAATGACAAAATTAGTAATTATAAAAATGTATTTATTGCAACAATTGTTGGTAGGTTTTATGCTATGGATAGAGATAATAGATATGAAAGAATTAAACTAGCATATGATTTAAGTGTTTTTGGTATAGGAACTAAAATTAATAATTATAAAAGTATTATTAAACAAAATTATAAAAATAAAATTTATGATGAATTTTTACCACCATATATATTAAAAGAAGAAGGAATAATAAATGATAATGATGGATTTTTATGGTTTAATTTTAGAAAAGATAGAGCTAGAGAAATATTAACATCAATTACAAATAATGAATTTAGTAAGTTTAAAACTAAAAAATTTAAAAATTTATTTTCATTATCTATGTTTGATGTTAATGATGATGTAAAAACAAAGGTATTATTTATTCCTGAAATTTTAAATAATACTATGGGAGAAGTTTTAAGCAATAATGGTTTTAAACAATTAAGAATTGCTGAAACTGAAAAATATGCTCATGTTACTTATTTTTTTGATGGTGGTATAAAAAAGGATTTACAAAATTGTGATACTATTATGATAAATTCTCCAAAAGTTAAAACTTATGATATGAAACCTGAAATGAGTGCAATAGAACTTACTAAAAAACTTTTAAATCAAATAGATTTACAAATTTATGATTTTATTTTAGTAAATTATGCTAATGGTGATATGGTAGGACATACTGGCAATTTAGATGCTGCAATTAGTGCTGTAGATACATTAGATAAATGTGTTAAACAATTATATAATCATGCAATAAATAATGATTATACTTTAATTATTACTGCTGATCATGGTAATTGTGAACAGATGCTTGACAATAAAGGAAATATTATTACATCTCATTCTACGAATAAAGTACCATTTATAATTTGTGATAAATTTTACACTACTAAAAATGGAAATTTATCAGATATTTCTCCTACAATTATTAAAATAATGGATTTAGAAAAAATAAAAGAAATGTCAGGAAAGGAATTGATATAATGTTTAACCCAATGCAAAAATTTTCAAAAACTTCTAATATTAAATATAATGGAACAATGGACATGCAACAAAAAAGAAAAGATTATATATATAAACAATTTCATCATAATGATGATTTTAAAAAAATGAGTAAAACTTTTTTTGAAAAAGCTAATACTTCAGAAGATAAATTTAAGAAAATGCAAAATATAGTAGATGTAACTAAATTTAAAAAATAACAATAATATATTGTAAAATAGCAAATAAAATGTTACTATTTAACAATAGGAGGCTAATATGTTAGAAATAATTATAATTATAATTTTTAGTATATTTGCTTTATTTTTCTTATCAACAATCATAGGTTTACTAATTGAAAAAAAAGCTAAAAAAAATGGAACTTTTAATCAATTAGTAAATGAAACACATAAAAAAAATGAGAAAAAAGAAAAAAAGGGTAAAAGAAAAAAAGGCTTATTTAATAGAAAAAGCAAACAAGAATTAATGCAAGAACAAATTGATTCTATGAAAAATCGTACTAAAAGTCAAAATATAGAAGGGCAACCAATTGTTGAAGAATCTGTTCAAAAAGAAAATTTATTAGAAAAGTTTCCTTTTAATTTTGATAATCTTAATACGGTAGATACATTTTATATAAATAAAAATCCTTATATAGAAAATCAAAATTTAAAAAATGAAATTAAACCTACTATTGATTTTTCAAATTTTAATGCTAATAAAAAAAGAAAAAGAAAATTTAAAAATAATGTGATATTAAATCCTTTAGATAATCTTAATATTAGTAAGGTCAATTCACAAGATTATATTGAATCTAATTATGAAGATGATTTTGAAAATAATGTTTTAACAAATACAATAATTTCAGATACTTTATTTGATTTAGATTTAGGTAAATATATAAATGAAGATGATTATACTGGATTATTTGATGAGGTTGAAAATGAAACTAAAGATGCCATTAATAAATTTAAGAAAAGTGTAAATATAGGTGATAGTAAAGTTATTTTTGAAGAAATTGAACATGAAAATTAAAAAACTTTAATATATATTAAGTCAATGAATATAATTAATCATAGAATATTACATATTTTAAGATTAAACATTGACTTTTTTAATTTTTTTATCTATAATTCTATTTGGTACTTTGTTATTATCCCACATGAATAAACCCTGGGAAAGTTTATTTAAAAATCAATAATGGAGGAAATATGAAAACATTCATGTTAAGAAAAGAAGATGTAAATAAAAAATTTTACATCATTGATGCAGAAAATATGCCACTTGGGCGTGTTGCATCTAAAGCAGCATTTATTTTAAGAGGAAAACATAAAAAAGATTTTACTCCTCATATTAATTGTGGTGACGCAGTTATTATTATTAATGCAGAAAAAGTTCGTCTAACTGGAAATAAAGAAAACACTAAATTATACTATAATCATAGTAGATATGTTGGTGGTTTAAGAGTTAGAACTGCAAAAGAAATGAAAGAAAAATATGCTATTGAAATGATGGAAAGAGCTGTAAAAGGTATGCTTCCTAAAAATAGACTAGGTAGAGAAATTTATAAAAGTTTATTTGTTTATGAAGGTTCAAATCACAAACATTCAGCACAAAAACCAATCATGGTTAAAATTAAATAAGGAGGTATTGATATATGGCTAAAGATAAAAAAATATTCTATGGTACTGGTAGAAGAAAAAGTGCAGTAGCTCGTGTTTATATAACACCTGGGACTGGGAAAATTACAGTAAATGGAAGAGATGTTAATGAATACCTACCTTATGATATTCTGGTAATGGATTTAAAACAGCCACTAGCATTCACTGATAATCTTGAAACTTTTGATATTGCTGCTACTGTTAAAGGTGGTGGATTTAGAGGTCAAGCTGGTGCTATTAGATTAGGTATTACAAGAGCATTAATGAATTTTGATTCTGATAATGAGGGTAATGAGGGATCATATCGTAAAATTTTAAAAACTAATGGTATGGTTACTCGTGATTCAAGAGTTAAAGAACGTAAAAAATACGGACTTAAAAAAGCTCGTCGTGCTCCTCAATTTTCAAAAAGATAATATTTATTCATTTCTTAAACTCCATAAACTTAAGGTTTATGGTTTTTTTATTTCTTTAATATCCTGAATTTACATAGGTAATTTAGTATATTAATTCAAATATATAATATTTTCTTCAATTTTTATTAAAATACGTAATTTAATAATTTATATAAAATTTATTTTTAAATTATTTAATTTGTTTTTGTAATTTTGAATATTCAATAACTTTTATATAAATTAATAACATACTTTTCCATTTTTATAAATTTTACTATTTATTTTATATATGATAAATTTATTTTGTCAAAAGAAAATTTATTTTAACGTTATTTGGATGATTAAAAATTTTATATATTGATCACTATAAACATATAAATTATTAGGAGGTATTTATGTTTGGAAATTTCAACATACAATCACAAAAAATTTTTTTTGAAGCAAGAAAAGAAATGTTAGATTTAAAACATCCATATATAGGTAGTGAACATCTTTTATTATCTATAATTAAAAACGATGAAAATATAGCTAAGAAGTTTAAAGAATTTAATATCACATATGATAATCTAAAATCTAAACTTGTTGAAATAGTAGGATTGGGAAGTAAAAAAGCACAATTTTTCTTATATACACCATTGTTAAGACGAATTATTGAAAATGCTATTATAAATAGTAAAGAAGAAAATAATGAACATATTACAAGTATACATTTAATAAAATCTATACTAGATGAAGAAGAAGGAATAGCATTTAGATTAATTACTTACTTCAATGTTGATATTGATGAATTATATGAAACATTAGATGAAGTGGTTTTATCAAATAAAGAAAAAACTTTATTAGATGAAGTAGGTATTAATCTTACATTAAAAGCAGAAAAAAATGAATTAGATCCTATTATTGGTAGAGATGATGAAATTAATAGAATAATGGAAATACTATGTAGACGAACTAAAAATAATCCAGTTTTAGTTGGAAAAGCAGGGGTTGGTAAAACTGCAATTGTAGAAGGTCTTGCTATTTTAATTCAGGAGAAAAAAGTTCCACCTAAATTATTAAATAAAAAAATTTATACTTTAGAAATGGCCACTTTAATTGCTGGAACTAAATATCGTGGTGACTTTGAAGAAAGAATTAAGAAAATATTAAAAGAAGTAGAAAGTAATCCAAATGTTATTGTTTTTATAGATGAAATTCATACTTTAGTTGGTGCTGGAGGAGCAGAAGGTGCTATTGACGCTTCAAATATATTTAAACCTGCTCTTGCAAGAGGAAAAATAAGATTAATAGGTGCTACTACAAATTTAGAATATAAAAAATTTATAGAAAATGATAGTGCTCTTGATAGAAGATTTCAAAAAGTTAATATTTTAGAACCTTCTAAAGATATGGTAATTAATATTTTAACTAAAATAAAGCCTATTTATGAATCATTTCATAAAGTATCAATAAATAATTCAGTAATAGATTATATAGTAAATAGTACAGAAAAATTTATTTATGATAGAAATGAACCAGATAAAAGTATAGATATTTTAGATGAAGCTTGTTCTAGTGTAAGTATTAGAAATAATGAACATGATGTTAAAATACAAGAATTATATAAAAAATATGAACAAATTTTAACATTAAAATTTGATGCAATAAAAAATAGTAAATTTGATGAAGCTACTAAATTTAAAGAAGGTGAAGAAAAATTACTTAAAAAAATAAGTAATCATGAAAATCATATTTTAGAAACTAACATTAAAGAAGTTTCAATTAATGATATTGACACTGTTATAAATAATAGAAATAAATTGCCTAAAAAATTAAATAATTTAGATATAGATTTTTTTAAGGAATTAAAAAATAAATTAAATAAAAAAATAATTGGTCAAGAAACAATAATTGATGAATTAATTACTTTATTAAAGCGAATTCATTTAAAATTAAATGACAATTTAAAACCTTACTCAATGCTTTTTGCAGGTTCAATGGGAGTAGGAAAAACATTACTTGCTACAGAATTTGCTCATAATTATTTAGGTAGTGAGAATACATTAAAATTAGATATGAATGAATATAGTGATTCTTCAAGTTTAACTAAATTAACTGGTTCAAATCCTGGATATGTAGGGTATAATGAATCATTATGTATTTTTGATAAAATTAAGATTAATCCTTATACAATTTTAATTTTAGATAACATAGATAAAGCATCTAATAATGTATTAAATTTATTTCTTCAAATTATTGAAACAGGTAAAATAAGAAATAATAAAGATGAAGAAATCAGATTTAATAACACTATAATTATAATGACTACTAATCAAGGATTTACTACGAATAATATTGGTTTTGATAACTTAAATTTGGAAAAAAATAACAATAATGATTTATTAAATTCACAATTAATTAATAAAGTTGATAAAACTTGTTATTTTAAAAATTTATCAACTGAAAATATGAATGTAATTGTTGAAAAAAATTTAAATGAATTAAAAAATAAATTTAATAAACAAAAAATTGAATTAGAATATGATAAAAATTTAAATAATATGATTATAAATGAATCTAAATATTTTACTGAAGGTGCTAGAAATATAAATCAATTAATTAAAAGTAAAATTGAAACTTATATTATTGAAAAATTTGAAAATCTAAATAAAAAAATTTATATAAAAATGTAAATTAAAAATTATCCACAAAATTTATTTAATTGTGGATAATTTTTTACATATTGTATAATGTTTTTAATATTAATGTGGAATTATGACAAAAAAGTTGATTTTTAACCTTTTTTAATGTTTATAATTTTGTTTATAACTAATTTTATATAAACTATATCATTTTTTTCCAAAATATTGTAAAATTAAATTGTGGATAACATTGGAGGTTTTATGAACTTAAATGAAATTTGGGAACAATTTTTAGCTAATGTTAAAAATAAAATAGATAATCTTGCATATAATACCTGGTTTAGTGAAACAAAATTAATATCTTTAGATAAAAAAACAGCACAAATATTAGTTCAAAATCATGTACATAAAAAACATTTAACTAATGCCTATACTGATTTAACTCTTCAAACATTAAATGAAATAACAAATACAAATTTTGAAATTGAATTTATTTTAGAAGATAAAAAAGAAATTAATGAAACTGAATTAGGAGTACCAAATTTTAATTTATCTAATAGTAATCTAATAACAAAATATACTTTTGATACATATGTTGTTGGAGATAGCAATAAATTTGCTCATGCAACAGCTGTTGCTGTTGCTGAAAGCCCCGGTAAAATATATAATCCATTATTTCTATATGGTAAAAGTGGATTAGGTAAAACTCATTTAATGCATGCAATTGGCAATCATATTAATTTAAATAGTAATAAAAAGATTTTATATGTTACAAGTGAACAATTTATAAGTGATTTTGCTGGTTTAAGTAGAAAAAACAAAGAAATTAATAATTTATCTAATATTGAATATTTTAAAAAAAAATATCGAGATATTGATGTTTTAATTATAGATGATATTCAATTTTTAGGAAATGCTGAAAAGACTCAAATTGAATTTTTTAATACTTTTAATAATTTATATAACGATAATAAACAAATAATAATTTCTTCAGATAGATCCCCAGATGATTTAAAATTATTAGAAGAACGTTTAAGGACAAGATTTAATTGGGGACTTAGAGTAAATATATTTCCACCAGATTTAAATTTACGTATTGATATTATTAATAAAAAAATAAAATCAGTACCATTTAGTATAGACATACCCGAAGATGTTATTAATTATATGGCTTCTAATCTCCAAACTGATGTTAGGACTTTAGAAGGTGCTATTACACGATTATATGCTTATACTGCTATGTTTAGCATTGATAATTTGAATTTAGAAGTAGCAATAGAAGCTTTAAAAGAGCAAATATCATCTCCTGTATTTGTTAAAGATGATATGCAAAAAGTAGGTCAAATTGTTGCTAATTTTTATAAAATTTCAGTAGATGATTTAAAAGGGAAGAAAAAAAGTGCTAATATAGCATTTCCAAGACAAATTGCTATATATCTTACGCGTGAAATATATAATGTAACTTTGCAAAAAATTGGTACAGAATATGGTGGTCGTGATCATTCAACTATAAAATATGCTCATGAAAAAATAAAATCAAAATTAAAAACAGATAATGAGCTTAGAAAAATAATTAATGAATTAACTAAACAATTAGAAAAAAATTGTTGAAAAATGTATTAATTCCCAAAAAATTGTGGAATGATAAACAGTTAATTTAAAACAATTAATTAAACATTTCCACAATTTCAACATCTATAATAAAAAAATTAAAAAAAGGAGAATATAATGAAAATTAAAATTAAAAAAAATATATTACTGGAAAATTTAAATATTATAAATAATGGGGTTTCTACAAAAAATTTATTACCTCAATTAGCTTCAATTTTAATTGAATCATCTGATTTAGGTTTAAAATTCACATCATCAAATAATAATATTAGTATTAATACAACTGTAGATTCTGAAAATATAGAAGAAATTTCTTTTAATGGTAAAATCTTAATACCTGGAAAATTTTTTGTAGAAATTATTAAAAAAACAGATGATGATATTATTAATATAGAATTAACAGATAATAATAGAGTTTTAATTCATACTAAATCTTATGATACATATTTAAACAGTATTGATGCAAGTCTTTTTCCAGAAATTAGTTTTGAAAAAATTAAAAATCCTATAAAAATATCTAAAATAACATTTAAAAAAATAGTTGATAAGGTAGGTTTTGCTGCAAATTTGAACGAAGATAGACCAATTTTAAAGGGAATTAATTTTAAACTTAGTACAAATAATATAGAGTGTATTGCCACAGACACTCATCGTTTGTCTAAATTAAATAGTGAATTAGAAAATTCAACAATTCAAAATCTTACAATTTCAACAGGTAATTTATCTATATTAAAAAATTTATTATCTGATGATGGTGAATTAGAATTTCATATATTTGATAATTATATAAATTTTGTTTTTGATAATATTTGTTTTATAAGTAAAATATTAAATGGTAATTATCCCGATGTTTCAAGAAATTTTAAAACAGAGTTTAGTACTGTTATTAATGTTGATAGACATAATTTAATTAAATCTCTTGAAAGAACATCTTTATTTACAAATGAAGTAAAATTTGAAATTAATAATTCAAATCTTTATTTAACAACAGGCCTTCTTGAAATTGGTAATATAAATGAAAAATTAAATATTGAGTGTGTAACTGGGGAAAAATATAAAATAACAATGTCAGTAAAGAATATATTAGACGCTCTAAAAGCATTTGAATCAAAAATTATTACGATGAATTTTAATAGTCCAATTGAACCTGTAATTATTAAATGTGATGAAAATTTAAATTTAGTACAATTAATTGTACCAATTATGACAAACGAAGCAGTATAATGTTTCGTTTTCTATTTTATTAGAAAATTATAAATTGAAAAATACAAGAAATTGCACTTGACAATTTCTTTATAGGAGGCAAAATGAAAAATTATGAAATAAATAATAATACAATAGCATTAATTAAAGAAAATTCATACACAACTAAAGTGTTAGAAGATGAAACAGAATATTTAATTGAAAATGAAATATCTAATATTATTAATGATAGTTGTGAATTTTTTGGTAGTAGTTATAAAGGAAGAATTAAAGGGAGCAGAAAATTAATCAATGGAAAATATAAAATGCCTATAATAATAGAAGAAACTATGTCATTAATATTTTTTCCAACAACAGCATCTGAGTGTGATACTTGTATGTGGATATCTTTAAATCAAATAAAATCGTATTCTAAAGATGAACAAGGAAGTTATGTAATAATACAAGATGGAAGAAAAATTTATGTGGATATTTCATTGGGTTCACTTCAAAATCAAATATATAGAGCAAACATGCTAAAAAGTGCAATAAATAATAGAAAATTAAATCAAAATATATGAAAATATTAAAAAAAATGGTATAATTAGTATGTAAGAAAATAGCAAGAAGTGGTTTAAATGATACTAAAGAATATTGAACTTCGTAATTTTAGAAATTACGAAAAATTAAAACTAGATTTATCTGAGAAAATCAATATTTTTATAGGAGATAATGGAGCAGGTAAAACTAATTTTTTAGAATCTATTTACATGCTAGCAATTACAAAATCACATAGAATATATGGTGACAAAAATGTTATTAAAGATAAAAAAATAAATTCTATTATTAAAGGTCGAATAATAGAAAAATCTAATTTATATGATCTAGAAATTTATATTACAAATGAAACAAAAAATGTAAGTATTGATAACAATAAAATAAGTTATTTAAGTGATTATATATCTAAATTTAATGTTATTTTATTTTCCCCAGATGATTTAGAACTTATTAAAGGTGCACCACTTATTAGAAGAAAATTTTTAGATATTGAAATAAGTCAAATTGATAACAGTTATATTAAATTTTTAATTGAATATAAAAAAATTCTTAAAATTCGAAACAATTATTTAAAGTCTATTACAGAAATCAAATATGATGAAATATATTTAAATATATTGAATGAAAAATTTTGTACTTTATCTTCAATTATAACAGTTAAAAGAAAACAATTTATTGATAAGCTTAACTTACAATTAAATAATTATTTTTATAAAATAGGTGGTACATTTAATTTAAAATTAGATTACATTACAAATATTAATTATTCATCATTTGATAGTGAGACAATAAAAAAAGAATTATTTACAAAAATAAAAAAAGATTTAAAAAAAGAAATTAAAATGAATAAAACTTTATATGGAATACATCGTGATGATTTTATATTTTTAGGTAATGATAAAGATATTATTTTTTTTGGTTCACAAGGACAAATGCGTATTGCTATACTTGCTTTAAAATTGAGTGAAATTAAATTATTTCAATTAGTAAAAGGGGTTTTACCAATATTATTGTTAGATGATATTTTTTCTGAATTAGATATAACAAAAAGAAATAATATTTTAAATTGTTTTGATGAAAATATTCAAATAATTATTACAACAACAGATTTAGAAAATATAGAAGATAATTTAATAAAAAAAGCTAAGATATATAAAGTTTATGATGAGACAATAGAGGGAGTAAATTAAAATGGGAGATATTGTAGAAAATTTATATAATGCTGATGCAATTCAAGTATTAGAAGGACTTGAAGCGGTTAGAAAAAGACCTGGTATGTATATTGGATCAACTAGTGAAAGAGGATTACATCAATTAGTTTGGGAAATTGTGGATAATGCTGTTGATGAGTCATTAGCTGGTTATTGTAATCATATCAATATAACAATAGAAAAAGATAATTCTATTACTGTTTTAGATAATGGTCGTGGTATTCCTATTGATATTCATTCCAAAACTGGTCTTTCAACAGTAGAAACTGTTTATACAGTACTTCATGCTGGAGGTAAATTTGGTGGCGGAGGATACAAAGTATCTGGTGGACTTCATGGTGTTGGAGCATCTGTTGTTAATGCACTTTCAAAATTTTTAGAAGTTACTGTTTATAAAAATGGAAAAATTTATTATATAAGTTTTGAAAATGGTGGAAATACTAAAGAAATTTTAAAAGAAATAGGAATTTGTGATGAGAATAAAAGTGGAACTTTAGTTAAATTTAAGCCAGATGAAAGTATTTTTAAAGAAACCATAATTTATAATTATGAAACTTTAAAAGTTCGTTTTAGAGAGATGGCATTTTTAAATAAAGGTCTTAGAATAACTTTAACTGATAAAAGAGAAGAAAATAAAAGCGAAAGTTTTTGTTATGAAGGTGGAATAAAAGAATATATAACGTTTTTAACAGGTAATAAAATTCCTATTCATAAAGATGTTGTTTATTTAGAAGGTAAAGAAGCTGATACAATTCTTGAAATAGCTTTTCAGTATAATGATAGTTATTCAAGTAATATATATAGTTATGCTAATAATATTAATACTCATGAAGGTGGTACTCATGAAGATGGTGTTAAACTAGCATTAACTCGTATTATAAATAATTATGCTAAACAATATAATCTTTTTAAAAAAGATGATGATTCATTGCTTGGTGATGATGTTCGAGAAGGATTAACTATGGTTATTTCGGCAAAAATTTCAGAACCTCAATTTGAAGGTCAAACAAAAACAAAATTAGGTAATACGGAAGTTAGAAAACAAGCTTCTAATCTGTTTGGTGAAGGTTTTGAAAGGTTTTTATTAGAAAACCCAGAACAAGCTAAAATAATTGTGGAAAAAGGTTTAACAGCCTCTAAAGCACGTATTGCTGCAAAAAAAGCACGGGAATTTGTTCAAAGAAAAGGTCCATTAGATTTTACTGGTATGAAAGGTAAACTTTCTGATTGTTCTAGTAAGGATCCATCAAATTCAGAAATTTATATAGTGGAAGGGGATTCTGCTGGTGGTTCTGCTAAAACTGGAAGAGATCCTAAAACTCAAGCTATTTTACCGCTTCGTGGTAAAATATTGAATGTTGAAAAAGCACGTATTGATAAAATATTTGCTAATAATGAAATTAAATCAATGATAACTGCTTTTGGTTGTGGAATTAATGATACATTTGATATTTCAAAATTAAGATATCATAAAATAATAATAATGACTGATGCAGATGTTGATGGAGCACATATTAGAACACTTGCTCTTACATTTTTTTATCGTTTTATGAAAGAATTAATAGAAAATGGCAATATTTATATTGCACAACCTCCTTTATATAAAATTACAATAGGTAAAAATGAACATTATTTATATAAAGAGGAAGAAAAAGAAAATTTATTAAAAGATGTTAAAGAAAGTGATATTAAAGAGACACAACGTTATAAAGGTCTTGGAGAAATGGATGCTGAACAATTATGGGATACAACTATGAATCCAGAAAATAGGACACTTTTACAAGTAACTATTGAAGATGCAGTACTTGCAGATAAAGTATTTGAAACTTTAATGGGTGATGATGTAGAACCAAGACGTAAATTTATTGAAGAAAATGCAAGTTATGCTAAAAATATTGATATATAAGAGGTGAAGTATGCAAAATTTGGAAAATCGAAATATTGTAAAAGAGATGAATGAATCATTTATAGATTATTCTATGAGTGTAATAATTGCTAGGGCTTTACCTGATGTTCGTGATGGTTTAAAACCTGTACATAGAAGAATTGTATATGGTATGCATAAAGCAAATAATTCTGCTTCAAGTCCATATAAAAAATCTGCGCGTATAGTTGGTGAAGTAATGGGTAAATATCATCCACATGGTGATTCTTCAATTTATGATGCAATGGTTAGAATGGCTCAAGATTTTTCTTATCGTTATCCATTAGTAGATGGACATGGGAACTTTGGTTCTATGGATGGTGATAGTGCAGCAGCATCTCGTTATACAGAAGCTAGAATGTCTAAATTATCAATGGAACTTGTACGTGATATTAATAAAAATACTGTTGAATTTGTTCCAAATTATGATGGTTTGGAAATTGAACCTAATGTTTTACCTAGTAAATTTCCAACATTACTTGTAAATGGGGCTATGGGAATTGCTGTTGGTATGGCTACTAATATTCCACCACATAATTTAAAAGAGGTTATTGATGGAATTATTGAATATATTAAAAATCCTGATATTGAAATTATGCAATTAATGGAATATATTAAAGGACCTGATTTTCCTACGGGTGCAATTATTTTAGGAAATAATGGTATCAAAAATGCCTATTTAACAGGTAAAGGCAGTATAAAAGTACGTTCTAAATGTGAAATAATTGAGAAAAACAATAAACATTCTATAATTGTTACTGAAATACCTTATTTAATTAATAAAGCTTCATTAGTTCAAAAAATAGCTGAACTTGTACGTGATAAAGTTATTGATGGTATATCTGATTTAAGAGATGAATCAAATAGAAAAGGTGTAAAAATAGTTATTGTTCTAAAAAAAGAAGCTAATGTAAATGTTATATTGAATAATTTATATAAATATTCACCATTACAAAGTTCTTTTAGTTGTAATATGTTAGCTATAGTTAAGGGAGTACCAAGAGTTCTTAATTTAAAAGAAATGATACATTATTATGTTGAACATCAAAAAGAAGTTATTATAAAACGTTCAATTTATGAATTAAAACGTAGTGAAGATAGGATTCATATAGTTGAAGGATTTAAAATTGCTTTAGACCATATTGATGCAATTATTAAGATAATTAGAAATTCTGAAGGTGATCATGAAGCTAAAGAAAGATTGAAAAATGAATTTAGTTTAACTGATTTGCAAGCAGAAGCTATTTTAGAAATGAAACTAAGAAGACTTACTGGACTTGAAAAAGATAAAGTAATGTCTGAATTAGAACAATTACGTAAATATATAGAAGAATTAAAATTAATCATTTCTAGTGAAGAGAAAGTTTTAGGAATTGTTAAAGAACAATTATTAGAAATTAAAAATAAATATGGAGATGAAAGAAGAACTTTTATAGATATGACTGCTATTGATGAGATTGAAGATGAATCTTTAATACCAGTTGAAAATATTATTGTTACATTAACTAATAACGGTTATATTAAACGTTTACCTGAAGATACTTATAAGTCTCAAAATAGAGGTGGAGTAGGTGTTAAAGGTATTACAACTAATAATGAAGATTATGTAACAAGAATTGTTTCTTGTATTACACATGAACATATTTTATTCTTTACTAATAAAGGAAAAGTATATAGAGTTAAAGGTTATGAAATACCAGAATTTTCGAGAACTTCTAAAGGATTACCTATTGTTAATCTTTTACCATTAGAAGATGGTGAAATAGTTAATTCTATATTAAAAATTAATAAAGAAGAAGAATATAAATACATTGTATTTGTTACAAAAGCAGGATTAATTAAGAGAACTTCACTTGATAAATTTGAAAATATTAGAAATAGTGGAAAAATATCTATAACATTAAAAGATAATGATGAATTGATAGCTGTTAGAAAATCAAATGGTAATTCAAATATTGTTATTGCTGCTAATAATGGTAGAATGGTTCATTTTGATGAAAATGAAGTAAGAGTAATGGGAAGAACTGCATCTGGTGTTAAAGGTATTACTCTTAAAAATGCTGAATGTGTGGGTGCTGAAGTAGTTGGAGAAACTGAAGAAATACTAATAATTACAGAAAAAGGTTATGGTAAACGTACACCAATTACTGAATATAGACAAACACATAGGGGTAGTAAAGGTGTTAAAACTGTTAATATAACTGAAAAAAATGGTTCTATAGTGTCGTTTAAGGTAGTTACTTGTACAGAAGATTTAATAATTTCTACTAATAAAGGTATAATTATTAGACTTGATGTTGAAAAAATATCTACTTTAGGTCGTGTAACACAAGGAGTACGTCTTATAAATTTAAAAAATGATCAAAAAGTATCTACTGTTACAACTTTAGAAAAAATAGAAGCAGAAAATCAAGATAATATTTAATAATTATATTGATTTAATTTTAATAATATTATATAATGTAATAGGTACAACAAACACATTTGAACCAGGTCAGATCTTAATTGAAGCAGCCTTAAAAATCAATGTTTGTGTGTACCTTTTTTTATAGGTGAATTATGATAAATACTAAACATTATATGAATGAAGCATTAAAAGAAGCAACAAAAGGGTTTAATAACAAAGAAGTACCTGTTGGTGCTATTGCTGTTTTAGATAATAAAATAATTGCTCGTGCTCATAATAAAAAAAATAGTATAAAAAACAGTATGTTACATGCTGAAATTATTTTGCTTAATAAAGTATTTAAACAAAATAAAGATTGGCGATTAAATGATATTGAAATTTATGTAACTTTAGAACCATGTATGATGTGTTTGGGTGCCCTTGATGCAGCTAGAATTAAGAAATTATATTATGGTGCTTCATCTAATAATAAAAATTATATTTATAAAGGTAATATGATTATAGAAGGTGGTATTTTAGAAAAAGCTTGTTCGATAATAATTAAAGATTTTTTTAAAAATAGGAGATATAAGGAGTAATTATGCATCAAGTATTATATAGAAAATATAGACCAAAAACATTTAATGATATTATTGGTCAAGAAAATATAATAAAAATAATACAAAATTCAATTAAAACTGGTCGAATAGGGCATGCTTATATATTTACTGGACCTAAAGGCGTTGGTAAAACTAGTTTAGCTAGAATTTTTTCATATACATTAAATTGTTTAAATTCAATTGATAATGTTTCATGTGGAACATGTGAGTCATGTAAAGAAAAAGATCATCCAGATATAATAGAAATTGATGCGGCTAGTAATAATGGTGTTGATGAAATGCGTAATTTACGTAATTCTGTGTATTTAGCACCTTTAATAGGAAAATATAAAATTTACATAATAGATGAAGCTCATATGCTTACAACTAGTGCATTTAATGCATTTTTGAAAATATTAGAAGAACCTCCTAAAAATGTTAAATTTATATTAGCAACTACTGAATTAGATAAAATTATAGATACAATAAAATCTAGATGTCAAATTATAAATTTTAATAAAGTTACACAAGAAAATATAATTAAAAATTTAAATAGTATTGCAAAAAAAGAGAAAATTATAATTTCTCAAAATGCATTAGAAGTGATATCAGAAATTTCGAATGGTGGAATACGTGATTCTATAAGTAATTTTGAAAAAGTAATTTCATATAAAGAAAATAATATAGAAATAAACGATATATATGATGTATGTGGTTTATTATCAATAAATCAAAAACAAGAATTTATTAAATTAATAGAAAAAAAAGATATATCAAATATATTAAAAGTTATAGAAAATTGGTATGAAACTGGCAAAGATATACCAATAATTATTGATGATTTAATTATATATATTTCAAAATTAATAAAAAATATATATTTAGATAATGAAACTCAAGAAAAAGATGAAGTTATTATTTTAATTAAGATATTAGAAGATTTAGATTTAATAAATTTAAAAATTAAAAAAAGCACTAATTATAGAATTTTATTTCAAATTGAGATTATTAAATTACTTTCTAATATTAATAACTAAATTAAATTTATTACAAGTGAAAAAGAAAAAATGATACCAATTAAAAAAGAGAATAATGTTTCATATGAAACTAATAAAATAGAACAACATGATTTAGAAGAACAAAATAATCTACAACTTACATATATAGAAAAAAAGATTAATAATTGTTTAGTTAATGCTTCAAAACAAAATTTAAATGATATTATCTATAAATGGAACAATATTATTGAAGAACAAAAATTTCCAAATAAATATGCATCTTTATTTATTGATGCTAACATATGTGTAGCTAATGATAATTATATATTAGTTTCATATGAAACTATGACATTAGTTAATATGTTTAGAGCATCAATAGTTAAAATAGAAAAAATACTTTTAAATGTATTAAAAAAAGAGTATAATGTTATTGCAGTCACTACTAACGACTGGAATAATATAAAAGAAGAATATATAAATAAAAAACAATGTGGTCATAATTTTGAAATAATGATATTACCAAAATTGAATGATAATTTAAATGAATTAAAGGATCTTTTTGGTGAAGAAATAGAATTGTTTTTTGAAGAGGAGAAAGCTGAATGAATTTTGATGTACAAAAAATGATGCAAGATGCAAAAAAATTACAAAAAGAAATGATGGATAAAAAAAATACTATTGATGTAAGTTTATTTAAAAGTGAAAATCAAGCAGTATTATTAGAAGTAAATGGAAAAAGAGAATTAATTAAATTTGAATTAAAAGATGTATTTAAAGAATTAGACAAAGATTTATTAGAAGATATGATTTTATTAGCATTTAAGGATGTTACTGCTCAAGTATATAAAAAATATGAAGAAGAAATGGGAGAATTTTCTGATTTAGCAGATTTTGTATAATATGGATTTTCCAGAAACTTTATATAATTTAATAGAGTGTTTTAAAAAATTACCTGGAGTTGGAGAAAAAACAGCACAACGATATGCCTTAGCTATGTTAGATAAAGATATCGAAATCGTTGAAAATTTTTCTAACTCTTTAATTTCCACTAAAACGAAGATAAAAAGATGTTCAATGTGTAATGGATATTCAGAAGAGAACATTTGTTTTATTTGTTCTAATGAATTTAGAGATAAAGAAACTATTTGTATTGTATGTGAACCCAAAAATATATATATGATTGAAAAATTAAAGTTTTATACAGGTTATTATTTTGTATTAAATAACTTAATATCACCTCTTGATGGTATTAATCCTGAAGATGTGAATTTGGAAAATTTGTTACAACTAATTGAAAAACAACAATTTAGTGAGGTTATTTTAGCTTTAAAACCTACAATTGAAGGTGAGACAACATCTCTTTATATATCAAAATTACTTGAAGGAACTAATATTAGAGTAACAAAGCTTGCAAATGGTATACCTATAGGTATTGATATGTCGTATTTAGATGAATTAACTCTATCAACAGCTTTTAATAATAGAAATAATGTAGCATAATTTTTTTTTGATAACATAATATTGTACTGAGGTGCGATATGTTAAAAAAAATTATGCGATTTATTAGTAAAATAGTTTTATCGTCATTTATATTATATAGTTACAATATTATTGTTCCACCAAATTTAATTGTTCCAATTAACGTATTTAGCGTATCAATAATATGTTTACTTGGTCTTCCAGGTCTTTGTTCATTAATATTAATACTATACACATTTTATTAGGAGTGTATATGATAAATGAAAATATAGCTTACAAAATACTTGAAAATCAAATTAAAAATAATAGGTGTGCACATGCTCACCTTTTTGAAGTTTCAGAAAAAAGTGAACAAATGTGGTTTATAAAAAAGATTCTCTGTAGAAACGATGTGTGTAATAAATGTATTGATTGCCAAAAAGTTGATAATTTTACTCATGAACGTTTATATGCTTTGGGTTTGGAAGATAAACAAATAAAAAAAGCACAGATAATTGAATTTAGAAGTATACAAAGTGAAAATAAATTGGATAAAATTCACATATGTTTAATAAATAATGCAGAAAATTTAAATGCTTCATCTGGTAATGCTATACTTAAGTTTTTAGAAGAACCACAGGAAAATATGATATTTATACTTACTACTAAAAATTTAAATTTAGTATTGCCTACAATAAAATCTAGATGTGTAAACTTAATTTTAAATACTACTGTAGAAAATAATTTAATATTAAATGATAAATATAAAGAAGAATTTATATTGTTTTTGAATTTACCAAACATTTCATCTGTTTTTAATTTTATTCAAAAGTATTACAATAAGAATGATTTGTTTGAGAATATTTCTTTTTTGCTATATAATATAAACATTGTAATTTTAAATATTATAAAACAAAAATTAAATTCTAATAAAATTAATGATTTTGAATTTAAAATTTTTGATTCATTTTCTATAAATCAATTGACAAATATGATTTCTAAAAATGATGAATTAATAAATGATATGCTATATAATGTAAATAAAAAAATGGTTTTAGATAAATTTATTATTAATTTGGAGGAAATATGGCTAAAGTAGTATATATAAAATGTACTGAAAATAATTTTTATGTAAGTTGCACAGAAAAATTATTTAAAGGTGAAAAATTAGTGGTTAATATTGATAAATCACTTTTTATTGCTGAAGTTTTACAAAATTCTAAATTAGTAAATGATAAAGATGTTTTAGTATCACAATTGATAGAAATAGTTAGAAAAGCAACAATTTCAGATTTAAAAATACATAAAGAAAATATTGAAAAAAATCAAAAAATAACTTTTGATATTAAAAAAATAGTTAAAAAATATAAATTAAAAATGAATGTATTAAATTCTATAATATCTATTGATAATAAAAAAATAATAGTTAAATTTACAGCAGATTCTAGAATTGATTTTAGGGAATTAGTTAAAGAACTAGCTTCAAAATATAAAATGCGTATAGAATTAAAACAAATTGGGGTTAGAGATAAAAGTGCGATTGTTTCTGGGATAGGTCCATGTGGTTTACTTTTATGTTGTGCAACTTTTTTATATAAATTTGCTCCTATCACTATTTCTATGGCCAAAAATCAAAATATAGCGTTAAATCCTGACAAAATAAATGGAGTTTGTGGCCGCTTATTGTGTTGTTTAGGTTATGAAAATGATTTATATATAGAAAATCGTAAAGGAATGCCTAAATATGGTGAATTAAAAGAAACTGAATATGGTATATCTAAAGTAGTTAATATTGATATATATAAAAGACAATATACAATTGAAACTCCAAATGATGGAAGAATTATTATTTCTTTAGGTGATATAAATGATAGTTAAAAATAAATTATTAAATTATAAAGATTTAATAATTTATCAAGATACAGAGTATTTTAATTTTTCATTAGATTCTGTTTTACTTTCTCATTTTGTCACAATAAAATCGAAAGATAAAAAATGTATGGATTTATGTACTGGAAATGCTCCAATTCCATTATTACTAACTACTAGAACAAATATTGAAATTAATGGAATTGAATTACAAAAAGAATCATATAGTCTTGGAAAAAAATCAATAATAGAAAATAATTTAGAACAAAAAATAAATATAATTAATGATAATATTAAAAACATAGGAAAATATTATAGCAATAATACTTTTGATATAATAACATGTAATCCACCATATTTTAAATTAAACAAAAATAGTAATATAAATAACAATAATATTAAAAGTATCGCAAGACATGAAATAATGATTGAATTAAATTATATTAATAGGAAAACAATATTTAAATAATGGTGGAAGACTTGCTATTATTCATAGAACTGAAAGATTAGTTGATGTCATAAATGAAATGGTAAGGCAAAAAATTCATCCTAAAAGATTACGATTAATTTATCCAAAAGAAAATAGTGAATCAAAGTTGTTTTTAATAGAAGGAATTAAAAATGGTAAATCTGGATTAAAAGTATTAAATCCATTAATAATACATAATTCAAATGTAGAGTATGTAGATGAAATTTTAAAATTGTTTGAAGGAGAAGTTCAATGATACAAAAAAGTTATAATGATACACCATCTTTATATTTAATACCAACCCCAATTGGTAATTTAGAAGATATTACTATAAGAAGTATAAAAATTTTAAATGAAGTAAGTGTAATTTTCTCAGAAGATACTAGAGTTACAATCAATCTTCTGAATCATTATGAAATTAAAAAGAAATTACTTTCTTTAAATAAAGATAATGAATATAAAATGAAACATAAAGTAATAAAAGAATTGAATAAAGGTAATAGTGTTGCAATTGTAACAGATAGAGGAACTCCATTAATTAGTGATCCTGGTAATATAGTGTCTTTAGAAGCAATAAATAATGGTTTTAACGTTATAAGTTTACCTGGTGCAACTGCTTTTGTACCTGCACTAACTTCTTCAGGAATTGATAATTTTCATTTTTTATTTTATGGATTTCTTGATTCTAAAAAAACTGCTATGAAAAAAGAATTAGAATCTCTTAAAACTTTACCGTATACAATAATTTTTTATGAAGCTCCTCATAGAATTATTAAAACTTTAGAAATAATAAAAGATATATTTGGAAATAGAAAAATTAGTATATCTAGAGAAATTTCTAAAAAGTTTGAAGAAATTTTAAGAGGAGATATAGAAACAGTAATTAAAGAATTTACTACTATAAAAGGGGAAATGGTAATTGTTATTGAAGGAAACAATAAAAGTGCTAATTTTGATAATTTGACAATAATAGAACATGTTAATCTGTATATTAAAGAAGGATTATCTAAAAATGATTCTTTTAAAAAAGTTGCAAAAGATAGAAAATTATCTAAAAGTGAAATTTATAATGATTATCACCAATAAGGAGGTTTTATGCATTTAATAGTTGGTCTTGGTAATATTGGAGATAAGTATGATAATACTCGTCATAATATTGGTTTTTCTATATTAGATTTATTTGCAAAAGAAAAAAATCTAAGTTTTAATAAAGAAAAATTTAACGGTAGTTATATAAAAACAAATATAGAAAATAAAAATGTAATATTATTAAAACCATTAAAATATATGAATTTATCAGGAGAAGTTATAAATAATTTTGTAAACTTTTTTAAAATTGATTTAGATAAAATACTTATAATTTCTGATGATATAGACCAAGATTTAGGAAATTATAAATTAAAAGCTTCTGGTGGTACAGGTGGACATAATGGTCTTTTATCTATAGAAAGAAATTTAAAGACTAAAAATTATTATAGATTAAAAATTGGAATTTCAAAAAATTTAAATATTGATATTTCAAATTATGTATTAGGAAAATTTAATGATGTTGAAAAAGATGAAATTAGTAAAAATAATGAAATTTATATGAATATATTAAATGATTTTACAAAAATATCTTTTTTAGATTTAATGAACAAATATAATTAGGAGGATGTATGATATTTCAGAATTTAAATATTTATGATCCTAAATATAAAAAAGTAGAAATAACTAATTTATATGGTAGTAGTACTGCCTTTTTTGCATTACAATTACTTGAAAAAAGTAAAAGGGATTTATTATTTGTTTCATGTAGTAGTTATGAAGCATCAAAATTATCTAATAACATTCAAAATAATTCCAATAACTTATATACATATTTGGAAGAAGATATATTAAATTTAGAACAAAATACAACAAATCCTGAAATAGATTATGAAAAAATAGAAATTTTAAATAAAATTAGTCAGGATAAAAATCAAAAGATTATTTCTACAAACATAGTAGGACTTCTTCGTTATATTCCAGAAAAAAATATAATAATTAATAAAAAAATTAATTTAACTATAAATATGAATATAGAAAAAAAAGAACTAATTGAAAAATTTTATAAATTAGGTTATAGAAAAGAAACATTAATAGATAAAACTGGAGACTATTCAGAACGCGGATTTATAGTTGAAATATTTCCTATTAGTTTTGATAATCCCATTCGTATAGAATTTTTTGATAATATAATAGAAAAAATTAGATATTTTGATGTGGATACGCAATTATCAATTAATGAAATAGATAATATAACTATTAATGCTTGTTCAAATATAAGTTTTGAAAATTCTGGAACATTAAAATCTTATTTAAATAATCCTATAATAATTTATAATGACTATGATAGAATTATAAGTGAGCTAAAAATGATTACAGAAGATTATTTAAATGATGAAAAAGATATAACTAAAATTTTTGCTGATTTAGATAAAATGGAATTTGAATTTCAATATTATATAACTTCTTTTGATTCATTAAATAAATATGATAAAAAAATTGATTTTAATACAAATTTATTTGAATTAAGTCCAGGGTTTACTATTTCAAATTTAAATAATTTTTGTACTAAGTTAATTGATTCAAGTAAAAAAGTAATTATAACAACATCTAAAAAAAATATTAATTATTTTATTGACCTTATACCAAATACAGTTATTACTAATTATGATAATTTGTTTGAAGATAAAATAAATTTAGTATGTGATAATTTGGATAGAGGATTTATATTAAATGATATTACTTTGATAAGTGAAAACAATTTATTTAGTAAAGAATCAATAAATAAAACTAACACTTTTAGACAATCTCGTAAACTTCAGAATATAAATAAAATTAAAGAAGGGGATTACGTAGTACATATTATTCATGGCATTGGAATTTATAAAGGTATTCAATCAATTCCAAAAATGGGTATACTAAAAGATTATATGGTTATTGAATATAGAAATAACGATAAATTATATGTTCCTGCTAATAAAATAACTAATCTTAGTAAATATTCTGATCAAGAAGGTTATAAACCTATAATTAATAGACTTGGAAGTAATGATTTTGAAAAAGCAAAAAATAAAATCAAGAAGAAAATAGAATATATAGCTAATGATTTAATAAAATTATATGCTGAGCGTGAAGCAAAAGAGGGAATATCTTTTGATAAAGATACAGAACAACAAATTATTTTTGAAAATGAATTTGATTATGATTTAACAAAAGATCAAAAAATATCTATACAAAAAATAAAAGAGGACATGGAGAAAAAAAATCCTATGGATAGATTATTATGTGGAGATGTGGGTTTTGGTAAAACAGAAGTTGCTTTTAGAGCGATTTTTAAAGCAATTATGAGTTGTTATCAAGTGGCTTATCTTTGTCCTACTACAATATTATCAAATCAACATTTTAAGTCGGCTATTAAGCGTTTTGAGCCTTTTGGAATTAGAGTAGAGGTTTTAAATAGATTTGTTTCAACTCAAAAGAAAAAACAAATCATAGAAGGTCTTCAAAAAGGTTACATTGATTTAATAATTGGTACACATAGAATTTTAAGTGATGATGTTAAATTTAAAAAGCTTGGGTTACTTATAGTAGATGAAGAACAACGTTTTGGCGTAAAACATAAAGAAAAAATAAAAAGCATTAAAACAAATATAGATGTTTTATCTCTTTCTGCAACACCAATACCTAGAACAATGCAAATGTCTATTGTAGGAATTAGAGATTTATCATTAATAGAAACTCCTCCAAAATCTAGGCTTCCAATTAAAACTTATGTTCTTGAATATAGTAAAAGTATAATACGAAATGCTATTTATAAAGAATTAGCACGAAAAGGACAAATTTTTATATTGTTTAATGATATATCTAATATAGAAAATATTGTCTATGAAATTAAAACATTAGTATCTGAAATACGAATTGATTTTGCTCATGGTAGACAAACTAAAACTCAAATAGAAAATAAAATGAATGATTTTGTTAATTATAAATTTGATTGTCTTGTTTGTACTACAATAATAGAAACTGGTATTGACATACCAAATGCTAATACATTAATTATATTAAATGCTGATAGATTTGGACTTTCTCAGCTTTATCAAATTAGAGGACGAGTTGGTAGAGGAAATAAAGAAGCTCATTGTTATTTATTTTATTCAGGTAATATGAATTTGACAGATGAAGCAATGAAAAGACTTAAAGCTATTAAAGAGTTTACTGAACTTGGTGCAGGTTTTGCTATTGCTATGAGAGATTTATCAATTAGAGGTGCTGGAGACATTTTAGGAAAAGAACAAGCAGGCTTTGTTTCATCAGTTGGTATAGAACTTTACTTAAAAATGGTTGCAGATGAAGTAAAAAAATTAAAAGGTGAAAAAGTAATAGAACATGATACTAGTGATAAATCAATAATTAATGTAGAAACTTACATTCCAGATGAACTTACTAAAGACTCAGAACTAAAAATTAGTATTCATAGAAAAATTAATGAAATAAATTCTTTAGAAACTCTTGAAAATGTAAAAATAGAACTTGAAGATAGATTTGGTAAAATTAGTGATAACTTGTTAGTTTATATGTATAGTGAATGGTTTGAAAAATTATGTGAACAATTAAATATAAATAAATTAATTCAAACAAAAACGAAAATTGAATTAATAATACCTAAAAATATGGTCGAAATTTTAGAAATTGATAAATTATTTATTGAATCATATAATATATATAAATATATTAAATTTAACAATTATTTAGGAAATTTACATATTATATTTGATATTGTTAATTTAAATAAACATTATATTTATTATTTGGTAGAATTGCTAGAACTTGTAAAATCACAATTAGTTAAAGGAGAGAATTAGTTATAAAATGCTAATTTTCTTTTTTTGCTTGATTTAACTTAGAAATTGGAAAAATTTGGAATTGTATATTATCTTAAAAAAAACTATAATTTTTGCAGGGAAACATATTTTTTCTGTTACATATTTTTTATAAAAATGCACAATATATAACAGAAGTTTGAAAGAGAGGTAATTTAATGAAACCTGTTGGAGTCGTTAGAAGAATTGATGAATTAGGTAGAATAGTAATTCCAAAGGAAATTAGGAAAACACTTAGAATACATTATGGAGAAAGTTTAGAAATATTTGCTACTGAAGATAGTATAGTTTTAAAAAAGTATTCCAAATTAAATAGTTTAGAAAAATTAGCTGGAGGATACTGCGAAACGCTTCATTATATATTAAATGAAAATATTTATATTTCTAATAGAGATGTAATTATCTCGGGCAAGGGAAAATATCAAAAAGAACTTATTGGAACTAATATTAGTGAAGTAGTTGAAAATATAATGAATGAAAAAAAAATATATGTATCTGATAAAAATTATGAATATGAAATAGTGAAAAATTTTAAATTGAATTGTTACATATTAGTAATTCCAATAAATGCAGATGGGGAAATAATTGGATCATTAATATCATTTAAAGAAAATGAACCTATTAGTAATATATTAAAAACATCTTGTAGTATTGCTGCAGGATTAATAATAAATTAAGTTAAGTCTTAATTTTTTTTTTGCAATTTTCTCGTTTTTTCTTCATTGACAATATATATCATAAATGATAATATTTAATAAAGCGATAAAGAAAAGAGAAAAGTAAATTTTTTTTAGAGAGTCTATAGTTGGTGAAAATAGATAAAATTTTATTTTTTTAATGGTTTCTTTGCTATTTAGTTGATATGTAAACTAAGTCGGTTACTCCCGTTAAAAGTTTAAAGTGTATAAGTTTCTTATAAACAAAGGTGGTACCGCGGAAAAATTCGTCCTTTGATTAAAGGGCTTTTTTTATTTAGAAAGAAGGAAAATATGGATAATAAATTTTATATAGCAACATCAATACCTTATGCTTATGCTAAGCCACATATTGGAAATATGTATGAGTTTGTACTTTCTGATGCAATTGCTCGATATAAACGTATGAAAGGTTTTGATGTTTATTTTCAAACAGGGTCTGATGAACATGGAGCAAAAATAGAAAATCATGCAAAGAAAAATAACATTAATTCACAAGATTTTGTAGATGAAAATGTAAAAGTTATTAAAAATCTGTGTGAAAACTTAAAAATTTCATATTCTAAATTTGTTAGAACTACTGATAAAATACATAAAAAAGCAGTTCAAAATATTTTTACTAAACTTTATGAAAAAGGGGATATATATAAAGGTATTTATACTGGATTATATTGTACACCTTGTGAAAGTTTTTTTGCTAATAATGTAGTAAATGATAATAAATGTCCTGATTGTAATAGAGAACTTATTGAAGATAAAGAAGAAGCTTATTTTTTAAACTTAAAAAAATATGAAAAAGAATTAAGAAAGTATTTAAGTAAAGATGTAGTAATGCCTGAATTTAGAAAAAAGGAAATAATTAAAAATTTCTTAGATTGTGGACTTGAAGATTTATGTATTACAAGAAAAAATATTACATGGGGAATAAAAGTACCATTTGATACACAATACGTTTCATATGTTTGGATTGATGCTCTTTCAAATTATTTTAATTTTTTTGAGGATAAAATCATACCTTGTGACTTACACGTTATTGGAAAAGATATTTTAAGATTTCATATAATTTATTTACCAGTAATTATGATGGCTTTAAATTTAGAACTTCCCAAAAAATTTCTTGCTCATTCTTGGGTGCTTGCAAAAGATGGGAAAATGAGTAAAAGTACTGGAAATGTTTTATACTCTGATAAGCTTGTAGAAAAATATGGACTTGATACTATTAGATATTATTTATTAAAAGAAATAAATTATAGCAATGATGGAGCAATTAGTGATGATTTAATTATTGAAAGGTATAATTCTGATTTAGCCAATACTCTTGGAAATTTAGTAAGTAGAACAATAGCAATGAGTGATAAATATTTTGAAGGAATAGTTATAAATACTAATTGTACTAAAAATATTGATAATGAATTTAAAAACATTTTGGAAGAAAATAAAGAAGAATATTTCAAAAATATGAATGAATATATGGTTCCAGATGCAGTTGAAAACATTTTAATAATATTAAGAAGAGCAAATAAATATATTGATGAAACCACTCCTTGGATTCTTGGAAAAGAAGGAAATAAAGAAAGATTAAATACTGTGTTATATAATTTATTAGAGGTAATTAGACAATCTACAATACTTTTATCTCCTTTATTACCTGATACTTCAAAAAAAATATTTACTCAATTAAATACAAATAAAATATCTTTTGAAACTTTAGAAGATTTTGAAGGAATGTCTTACACTAAAAAATTAGGAAATCGAGAAGTTTTATTTAATAGATTGGAGCAATAAATGAGTTTTGTAGATAGCCATTGTCATATATATGAAGATGAAATTATTATAGAAGAAGCATTAAAAAACAATGTAAATATACTTATATCTTCTGGTTGTGATGAAAAATCAAATTTAAAGGTTTTACAACTTATTGAAAAATATGATAATGTTTATGGCTGTATTGGATATCATCCTTCAGAAGTTAAAAATATAAGTGATAATAATTTAAGTTTATTAAAAAAACAATGTGATAATCCTAAAATAATTGCAATTGGAGAAATTGGATTGGATTATTATTATGGTAAAGAAAATAAATTCAATCAAATCAAAATGTTTAAAAAGCAATTAGAACTTGCAACTATTTTAAAAAAACCAATTGTAGTACATAGTAGAGATGCTGCTAAAGATACATATGATTTATTAAAAGAATTCAAACTTACAGGTAGTATACATTGCTTTAGTTATGGTGTTGACATGGCAAAACAATTTGTAAAATTAGGATACCATTTAGGCATAACAGGAGTTGTTACTTTTAAAAATTCAGAAAAATTAAAAAAAGTGGTTAAAGAAATACCTCTTGATAAATTACTTCTTGAAACAGATAGTCCTTATCTAACACCAATACCATATAGAGGAAAAACTAATTATCCAAAATATATTCCTTTTATTGCAAAAGAAATAGCACGTATTAAACAAATAGATGTTGAAATGGTAGGTTTTAAAACAACCAAAAACATTATAAATTTATTTAATATATAAGTTTTAGTAAAATTATATTGACAAAATTAAAAAAAACTATATAATATTGTATTACTGAAAGGGGTGTTTAATTATGAACATAAATACAGTAAAAAATAAAACGAAAAAAATAGTTGCATCACTAATGTTACTAGGCGCATTATCTAATACTAATATGATAAAAGAAGAGGTATTAGCAAAACCCATATCTTCAGTAGGAAATGAAGCTATGCCTATTCAAAATAATTCATATGATACAATAACAAAGAAAATTAATAATCTAACTAAAGAAGAACAGATTCTAACTTTACATGATTTTATATTTAAAGATAAAAAAATAGGTCTTTATAATTACGAATTATTGAATAATGAAACTAAAATAAATTTTTTAGATAATTTAAGAGAACTTCATGCCTCATTGGTTAATGAGCAAGGTTATGAAAATGGACAAAATACTGCTAATGGGTATTTATATATAAAATATAAAGGTAAAGAAAACGTTGTACAAACTCCATCACATGATGCTCGTAGATTTATAGCTCAAGGATATAATGATGAAGGATTAAGAATAACAGATATTGAAAATCCATTTGATGATGAGTATTTTTTAACTAGTAAAAATGGTCAATCAATATACACTTTTGACACTGATAAAATTGAAAATATAATGAAAAATAAAAATATTAAAAGTGGGCCTTATACAGTAGGTACTGATGGTATAATAATAGCACAAACCAAAGATGAAACAAAAATATTAAATGGTTTTAGACAACTAGAGCGTTATGTTAAAGATAAAGAAGATGAAAATGTTACATTTGAAACATTTGGTTCTAATGAATATTCGAATGTTTTAAATGCTGAGCAATCTGCAGTTGAAACAGAATTAGTACACCAAGAAGAACAAGAGGTATTAGCACAACGTTACAATGAAGAACCTAATAAAAATATTGGTAAAATTAATTTTTGCAGCGATTATAATTATGAGGATGGTTCATTCTTAATCACATATAGTGGTAAATATTATAGTATTCCACGTGATGAATATAGTTGGTCAAATTATGATTCAAAAAATTCTTCTATGACTGATTATATATATATTTCAATTGTTGCCCAAAATTTAAATGGAGAACACTTTCTTGAAGGAATTAAACTTTCTGTAAATAGATATGATTTTGAAAAGGTAACTGGTATTAATACAAATGTAAAATCAAAAACATTGAAATAGTACTTAAAGAGCAATTTGCTCTTTTTTATTTTACATTTGTATTAATAGATGTTATGATACTTTTAGTTATATAGAAAGTATCTAAATTTATTAAGTTTAAAATAACAATTATTTAATTATTACATATTCTAATATAGAATGTATTTATTTTTAAAAATTTAGTAAATAATTAGGGGGTATTATGAAAAAATTTATTATTGAAGGCGGAAATACTTTAACAGGTCAAATTGAAATAAGTGGAGACAAAAATACAGCAGTAGCTCTTATACCAGCTAGTTTATTATCTAGTGGAACAATAAATTTAGAAAATGTACCTGATATATCTGATGTAGATGTACTTTCAAATATTTTAGAACGTCTTAATTGTAAAATAATTAATAATAATGGTATTTTTACAATAGATAGTACAAATATTAAATACAATAGTATTGATAAAAATCAATCTGTAAAATTACGTGCATCTTATTATTTTATGGGAGCAATGCTTTCAAGATTCAAAAAAGTAGAAATTTATTTTCCTGGAGGATGTTCTATTGGTAAAAGACCAATTGATATGCATCTAAATGCCTTTGAAAAACTTGGTGCAACAATAATAGAAAATGATGGAAAAATTTTAATAAAGGCAAAAGAATTAATTGGTACAACTATTAAACAAAAATTTCCAAGTGTTGGAGCAACAATTAATACAATACTTGTATCTACCCTTGCAAAAGGAACAACTATTATTGAAAATGCAGCAAAGGAACCTCAAATTAAAGATTTAGAAGAATTTTTAAATAAAATGGGTGCAAAAATTAGTGGAGCTGGTACTGACACTATTACTATAGAAGGTGTCAAATGTTTAAATAATTGTACTCATAAAGTAATTCCAGATAGAGTAGAGGCTAGTACATATCTTGTTTTAGGTGTACTTATTGGAAAAGATTTAATTATAAATAATTTAAGAATTGATCATATGACTGCAATTATTGATGCAATGAAGAAAATGAAAATAAATTTTGAATTAGGAAAAGGATTTATAAAAATTAGTAAATCAGATAATATATTACCTATAGATTTAGTTACTGATGTATATCCAGGATTTATTACAGATATACAACAACCATTTACTCTTCTACTTGCTAAAGCAAATGGAATTTCAACTTTAGTAGAAACAATTTGGGAAAATAGATTTATGCATATTCCTTATTTAAATGAAATGGGATGTAATATTATTGTTGATGATAATAAAATTACTGTTTATGGACCTTCAAGTTTTAAAGGTAAAGAAGTTGTAGCTACTGATCTTCGTGGTGGTGTTACTATGCTTGTTGCAGGGCTTATTGCAAAAGGAACAACAAAGATTTCTGAAATTGAACATATATTAAGAGGTTATGAAAATATTGTTGAAAAACTAGGTAATATTGGAGCAAATATTAAAATAATAAATGAGTAGAGCAATCTACTTTTTTGTATTATTTAATCTAATGATTACATAAACTTTAATAAAGATAGGTGAAAATATGAAAATTAAAAAAATAAGCTTGTATTTATTATTATTATTAAGTGTAATTTTAATATATTTTTTAACTTTAAATAATAAAAAATATTATATTGCTCTTGGAGATTCATTAACAGAAGGTATGACGCCAAGTGGGAAAATAGATAAAAGTTATAGTGACTCCTTTAGTAATTATTTAAAGAATAATAATAAATTAAAGTTTTATACAAAAAAGTTTTCTAAAAGTGGATATAGAACAATTGATTTATTAAATGATATAGAAGATAATGTAGAAAAAGATGGGTTAAAAATAAATAATGCTATTGCTAAAGCTAATTTAATAACTATAACTATTGGAGCAAATGATTTTTTACACAAACTTAAAGATAATTCATCTATAAGTAAAAATGAATTAATTATTGAATTTAATGAAGTATATAAAGATATGGACATTTTATTTAATAAAATTAGAAAATTAACAACAGCTAATATTATTTTAATTGGATATTATAATCCATTACCTAAAGCTGAATTACTATCTACAAAAGAAATGGATGAATTTTTTGCCTATGTAGATATGAAAAGTAAACAACTTTGTGATAATTATAATATTAAATATATAGATTTATATAATGATTTTAAACATAATCCTGAATTTTTACCTAATGTTTTTGATATACATCCTTCTATGGAGGGTTATGAATTCATTTCTTCTAAATTAATAAATTATTATGAAAAATCTAATTAGTAGTTGTAAATAACTAATTTCTTTGTTATAATCAATGAGAACTTATCATGGTTCAAGAAAATCATGGCAGAAGGAGAAAATAATATGAAAAAAGATATACATCCTCAAATGAGAGAAACTAATGTTGTATGTGCTTGTGGTAATACTTTCACTGTTAAATCAACAATGGAAAAATTACCATTAGAATCTTGTAATAAATGTCATCCATTCTATACAGGTGAAAGTAACAATAAATTTAATAAAGCTGGTAGAAGCGAAAGATTCAAACAAAAATATAACATTACTGAGTAATAAATTTTATTTTATAAATCGCAAATTAATTTGTGGTTTTTTTATTAACAAAATTTTATTTTTAATATATTGTCTAATACAAAACAAAATTTTACAAATTTTTATTTAAAACTATTGACAAATAAAAAAAAGGTGCTATTATATGCAGTACAATTTTAATGAAATTGTGATTCATAAATTTATTTAAAGGGGGAATTAATATGAATAAGAATTTAATTAATAAAATCGAACAAAAATTTAAAAAGGGTGTTCTTACTGCTACTATGATTACTGCTATGTTAACAGGGACACAAAAAGCACAAGCTTCTGAAATTATTGAGGAAGTAAAAAGTCCTACTACTATTGCAAGTGTTAATACTACATTTGATAGTTCTAGTGTAGATAGTATAATTGAAACAATGAACGTTGATGATGAAGTTATGCCTAATGAAAATGAAGAAAAAGGAATTGAAGATTCTTATACTAAAGAAGAAATAACTGAGGAAATTACACTTGAAGATGAATTTAATAATCTTGTTAATGCTGATGATATTTTAAATGATATTAATAATAATGCTGATGATGTTATAATTACGGAAGTATCAGATGAAGGATTAAATCCATTGCCTGATTCTAATCCAACAGATACAATTACAGATAGTAACGGTTCTTCAAAAATAGAATTAACTGATGAAAACGATAAACCAATTACCAATGAAGATGTAGATAAAATAGTTGAAGATCAAAAAGAAGAAGCTAAAGATCATAATGAAAATGAAGAAAAAGAAATTGAAGATTCTTATACTAAAGAAGAAGAAATAACTGAGGAAAATATAGTTGAAGATGAGTTTATTGACAATACTAACACTGGTGGTGGTTCTATAAGTGATGAAGTTATTTATGTAAAAGAACTAAATCAATTTACTTATGTTAACACTATTACTGATAATGTAATAGAAAGTGCTACATCATCCGATTATAATAATGATCCAAACTATCTTACTGTTAATACAGTTAATACACTTGACACAACTGTTTCTTATATGGGGGATAGAGTAACACCTTTATCTAATAGTAAAGTTAAAAAAATAACTGGTGATAAAGCTAAGGAAATTTTAAAAGAAAAAGATATTAATCTTAAAGAAGGACTTAATTTATATAAAGTTGATACAAATGGAGAAGAATTTTATGTTGTTGCTCCAAATAATGCTGAATATTATTATGTTGGAGGAGAACTTGTTACAATAGTAATTACATCTGATGGTAGGGTTTGTGCTTATAAAGATTATAATGTAGAAAATATTAAAAAGCCAATTGAAGATATACCTGAAGAAAAAGAACCAATTATTCCAGAAAACAAGGTTCCAGAAAACAAAGTTCCAGAAAACAAAGTTCCAGAAAACAAGGTTCCAGAAAACAAAGTTCCAGAAAACAAGGTTCCAGAAAACAAGGTTCCAGAAAACAAAGTTCCAGAAAACAAGGTTCCAGAAAACAAAGTTCCAGAAAACAAGGTTCCAGTAAACAAGGTTCCTCAAAAGAAAGTTGATGGTATAAATATTTGTGAATTTATACAGTCTTTACAAGATAAAGGTGTAGCTGCAGCTTCTTTACCTTCTACATGTGATCAACTTTATATAGAAATAGATTTTAACAATACTGATGAATTTAATTTATATTCTTCAGAAATAATTGAATATTTCCAATTATCTGGAATTGATTTAGGTGAAAACAAAAATTTTGCATTTATTGAAGATCATCAATTTACATTTATTAATGACGATGGTAAAGAAATAACTAAAACTGTAGATATAGAAATTCAAGTTGCAAATCCTACTCTTGAAAATGATCAAGAATTAGAAGCTGCAAAATTAGCTTTACAAAAAGTTGAAGCTAAAATTGCTCTACTTGAAAATGAAGCTAAGCAAGCTGAACTTGAAACTAAAAAACAAGATGATACAAATAAAAAAGGTATTGCAGGATTATTTGGAGTTGGATTAGGTTTATTCGCAGCATTTAAAAAGAGAAAAGAAAACGAAAAAAACATTAGTTTTATAGATAAAGCTAAAAGTCTTACAGGAACAGGTATAGGTGCTGCTCTTGCAGGATTTGGAGCTATGACTACTGGACCACTTGTTATACCTGCTTTACTATCTGGATTAGGTTTAGCTACATATAATGGTATAAATTTCGTAGGTAAAGTACTTTCTGATAATGATAAAGAAAATAAAAAGAATGATAAAGAACAAGAAAATAAAGAAGAAAACAATGAACTTGCAGAACAAAAAGCTAAGCAAGCTGAACTTGAAAAACAAATAAATGATTATGAGAATAAAAAAGAAGTTGCTCCTATTCCAACTCCTATCACTGAAAATGAAAAAATAGTTGAAAAAGAAGTTAAAACTAATGGAATTTCTAATACTGATATAGCAGCAATGATTATGTCTATGTCTAAACAATTTGAAAAATTATTAACTGAGCAAAGAGAGATGTATGAAAAATCATTAGCTACAAAAGATTCTCAAATATCTGAATTAAATAAACGTGTGAATGATCTTGAACTCAAAAGTTTAAGTAAAGCTTAAAAACTTAAATATAACAGAAAATAAATTATATAAAAGTAAGTTAAATAACTTGCTTTTTTTGTATTTATTAAAATTAAATGTATAATATGAATGGAGGTATTTATGAAATTAGGTATTGCAAGTGATCATAGAGGTTTTAAATTAAAACAAAATCTGACAAATAAATTAAAAGAAAAAGGATATACTATTATTGATTATGGTACAAATTCAACTAAAAGGACAGATTATCAAAAATTTGGTTTTCTTTTAGGAGAAGCTATAAGAGATAAGAAAATAGAATATGGTATTGCTCTTTGTGGTAGTGCAATTGGTATAAGTATTGCATGTAATAAAGTTAAAAAAGTAAGATGTGGTAAAGTAGATAGTTTAGAAGATGTTATTCATGGAAAAGAATGTGATTTTATAAATTGTATTGCTATTAATGGAGCTACTGATATTAATTTGGCTTTAGAAATGATTGAACTTTTAATTAATACAAAATACAAAGATGATGACGTTTATTTAAATAGAATTAAAGAAATAGAAAAATATGAATATACAATTAATTAAACTTGGTCTTTATATTTTTACTATTCCATTAAGTGCATATTTATTAAGTTGTCTAAATATAAATAAAATATTTAAAAAAAATAAAGTATTTGAAGCACAAGTTTTTTTTACTGTTGTTTCATTTAGTTTAGCTTATCTTTTTACAAGCTTCATAATGGATTTTATCTTATTTGAATAGGAGAATACTTTATGAGACATTTACTTGTTATAATAGTTCTTATTGTTTTACTTCCTACTATTGTAATTATATTTGGTTATAATAAAAAAGAGGAAAAAGAATATAAATTTGATTTTGTGAGTAATTCTTCAGTAAGAGTTCTTAGAAATGATACAAAAGGAATAATTCAAATACCTATTGAAGAGTATATTTTAGGGGTATTATGTGGTGAAGTTCCTGTATTATTTCATAAAGAAGCTCTTAAAGCTCAAGCAATAGCTGCAAGATCTTATGTTCTTTATAAAATGCAAATTTCAAAAGATTTAAAATACGATGTTATTGACACAGTTAAGAATCAAGTTTATGTAGATACAACATATTTAAAATCAAAATGGGGAAATAAATATAATGAATATATTAAAAAGATGAGTGATGCTGTTAAAGAAACTCAGGGTATTTATGCATCATATAATAATAAAGTAGCGGATACTTTATATTTTTCTACAAGTTCAGGATACACAGAAAATAGTGAAGAAATTTTTGTAACCCGTTTACCTTATTTAGTTAGTGTAGAATCTAAGTATGATAAAGATGAATCTCCAGTATTTAATGAAGTTAAAGAATTTACTAAAGATGTATTTTATAATAAGTTGGGATTAGATTATAGTAATACACTTAAATTTGAAGTTACAAAAAAGACATCAATAGGTAGAAATATAAATATAATTATAAATGGAACTAAAATGAAAGCATCAAATTTAACAAGTAAATTAGGACTTCGTTCTTCTTATTTTACTATATTAGAAAGTGATTCTCATATACGAATAACAACTACAGGATATGGTCATGGAGTAGGTATGAGTCAATATGGTGCTAATGGTATGGCAAAACATGGAAGTACATATGAAGAAATTTTAAAACACTATTATACAGGTATAACATTAAAAAAGCTTTAAACTTATGTATAAAGTTTTTTATTTTTGTTCATTATTATAATAGAGGTGAAAAAATGGAAAAAATGAAAAAGAAATATGAATTAATGAAATATTCAAAACCTGCTATATATACTAGTTTAGTGCTTCTAGTTGTAATGAGCATATTTGGTATTGGAAATATAATAAGCACTCCAAAAGAAAATGAAAATTCAATTCAATATGTATCAGATAGTATTTTTGATAATACAATTTTAGTTAATGGTTCAAATGAAAAAGAAAAACAGAAATTTTTAAAACCGTTTAATGATGAAAAAGTAGTTTTATCACATAATTTTTATGATCATAAATCAAAAGATGAATCTCAATTAAATTCAATTATTTATTATGAGGATACTTATATACAAAATTCCGGTGTAGATTATGATTCAAAAGAAGAATTTGATGTAATTGCTTCATTTGATGGAACAGTTGTAAATATTAGTACTGATGCAATACTTGGTAAAACTATAGAAATTAAACATAATGATAATTTAATTACTATTTATCAAGGTGTAGATAATATTAAGGTCAAAAAAGATCAAAATGTAAAAGCAGGAGAAAAACTTGCTAAAAGCAGTACGACAAATATTTACAAAGATAATAAACAAAGCTTACATTATGAAGTTTATTATAAAGGAGAAATAATTAATCCTACAACTTTTTTTGATAAAACTCTAAAAGAAATTGAAAGTGGTAAATAATTTATGTTTAATAAAGATATAGGTATAGATTTAGGAACTGCAAATGTTTTAATCCATATTAAAGGTCAAGGTATTGTTTTAAATGAACCATCTGTTGTAGCTATTGATGCAGATAGTAAAAAAGTACTTGCAGTAGGTAATGAAGCTTATAAAATGCTTGGTAGAACACCTGGAAAAATAATGGCAATTCGTCCTATGAGAGATGGTGTAATTGCTGATTTTGAAGTAACAGAAATAATGCTTAAACATTTTTTAACTAAAATAAAAGCTAGAGGTATTTTAAATAAACCTAGAATTTTGGTTTGTTGCCCTTCTAATATTACTCAAGTAGAAAAAAACGCTATTAAAGAAGCTGTTTATTTATCTGGTGCAAGAAAGGTTTTTATTGAAGAAGAGCCTAAAGTTGCTGCAGTTGGAGCTGGTATGGATATTTCAAAACCTAGTGGCAATATGATTATTGATATGGGTGGGGGAACTACTGATATTGCTATATTATCTCTTGGAGATATAGTTAATAGTACTTCAATTAAAGTAGCTGGAGATACATTTGATACAGATATTTTAAAATATGTTAAAGATAAACATAAATTATTAATTGGAGATATAACTGCCGAAGAAATTAAGAAAAATATTGGTACAGTTTTTAAAGGTAATAGAGAAGAAACTATGGAAGTAAATGGAAGAAATTTAGTTTCTGGTCTTCCAATTTCAATAGAACTTACTAGTGATCAAATTGCAGATGCTTTAAAGGAAAGTGCTTCAGTTATAGTACAAGGTGCAAAGAATGTTTTAGAGCAAACAACACCTGAACTTGCTGCAGATATATCAAAAAAGGGTATGATATTAACTGGTGGAGGCGCTTTAATTAATGGTCTTGATAAATTGTTAGAAAATGAATTAAAAGTTCCTGTTTATTTAGCTGAAACTCCTTTAACATGTGTTGTAGAAGGCACAGGAATTTTACTTAATAATATTCATTTAGTAGACCGTTAAAATTTCTATGTCGAAATTAAATAGTAAAGAAAGAAAAAATTAATAATATAATTACATAGGTGATATTATGATTTTTATATTATTTGTTCTTCTTTCTTTTTTTATTGTATTCATTAGTATTAAATTATCAACTTATATTGATTATTTAGACAAAACTACAAAACTTAGTGGTATGATTTTAGGGGGAATATTACTTTCAGTAATTACATCTACTCCAGAACTTATTACTTCAATAACTTCTCTTTATTTGGATAATGCAGAAATGGCTTTGGGTGATATACTTGGTAGTAATATGTTTAATTTATTTATATTAGGTACACTTTGTATATTTTATATGAAACAATTATATAGATATATATTACCCAAATCTTTTGCAACTATATTACTTTCAATATTTTTTATATATTTTTCGATGATATATTTTATTGAAGAAAATCTAATTATTTTTAATACATTTAGTGTTATATCTATTATTATTTTTATAATTTATTTTATATTTATTAAAAATTTTTCTAATAATGATTCTCAAAATAAAATTATTAAAGTAGAAATAATTAAGTATATAAAAATTAAAATTATAATTTTTTCTATTTTATTAATCGTATCTAGTATATTTTTAACTAATATGGCAGACTATATTTGTCATACAAATATATTTTTTAAAGCTAGTACAATAGGTGCATTTCTTTTAGGTATTACAACTAGTCTTCCTGAAGTTTCAACTACAGTTGCACTATTTAAATTTAAAAATTTTAATATGGGTTTTGCTAATATAATTGGTAGTAATATGTTTAATTTATTTGTACTTATAATTTTAGATTTACTTACTATAAATAATAATATTTTTACCTATGTTGATATTGAAACAATTTATATAATTAGAGCTACGCTTGTTATGAATATTATGATGGCTTGTTATATATATTTAAGTGGTAGTAATAAAATTTTAAGATATATTATTAGTATTATCACAGTATTATCTTACCTTTTTGTTTGGTGTAATTTAATAATTTCTTAATTGAAATATTTATTCTTAGTTAATATGTTATAGTTTCTTATCTTTAATTCGCAAAGTAGATAAGTAAAACAAAAAACCACCAATATACGGTGGAAAAAATAGTTAATCTTTCTTGTTACTAACAATTATGATATTCAAAATGTTAATGTCATGAATATCAATTTTGATTAACTGTTTTAATTTATCTAGTATTTTTTTCATAATAATTTATGACAATCATTACGATGAATATTAGACTAGCATTTCTGCTATTGAAGATTATTGTCTTTTTCAAGACACTCTAATTATATCATAAATGAAAATAAAAAAACCACTAATCATCTAATGGTTCAAACAAATCTCTAATATCTATTTTTAAGACTTCAGCAAATTTCCAAATCGTACCTAAACTAAAAGTTTGTCTATAATTTGGACTTTCAATATTCATTATAAAGCCTTCACTATAATTGCATTCCATAGCAAGTTTAGTAATAGTAAAGTTCTTTAGTTTACGTTGCTTTTTTAGGTTTTGACCAACAAGATAATAAACATAATTCTCATCTTTTTATTCATTAATTGGCACCGCCTTTCATCTATATACATTTTCTCACTTGCTGGGTGAAATATTTTCACTCATTCGGTGAGATTGTGATATAATAGATATGAAAGGAGTTTGTAGTTATATGTTTAAAATAAAAGAACTGTTCTTAAAGGACAGAAAAATTATGGTAATTATAATCATAGTGCTTGTAATAATTATTGGAGGAATAATTACAGGTATTACAATTCATAACAATAAAATAAAAGCCCGAAAAGAGGCAGAACAAAAAGAACTGGAATATTATAATAGTCTTCCAATAAAGGTTGATATTTCAATGACTTCCTATTACGGTTCTATTTCATATATACTTTATGAATTAGATTTAGATTTAGTAACAATGGGAGCAAATTGCTATACAGGTGTTCAACGAAATGAATTTAAAACAGAAAAGTATGGAGTTCTATATACAGAGTTTAGATATTGTAAAAGTAATTCAACAACTATTTTTAGAGTTTACAATGATGAAAAAGACCAACCTTTAAGAGAACCTAAAAAGGGTGAGTTATCTGAATTTGATAAATATGGTAAAAAAATAAAAGTTAAAGACAGTAGTTTATAGTTATAATTTTTAAGGTAAAGTAAAAATATAATCCAATTTTTCTTGAACTTGTTTATTACAACAATTATAAATCTTAGCAAATTCTGTAATACTCAATAAACCAAACTCATCATATGCATAGAAAACTAGATAAGGCATTGTTACAAATTGATAGTTCTTTAAGATTACTGGGAGAGATTTATGTAGATATTTTTCATCCTCTGGTGTCATAGTGTAAATTTGGAAGAATAAATAATCAAACAAAACCATAATGATATGTAGTGTTATCATGTTTAATTTAGTACTTTTAAAATCTTCGAGCATCCAGAAATCTTTAAGTTGACAATAATCTTCTTCAATTTCAGGACAAAGTTCGTAAGTCATTATAATTTGTTTGGCATTAACCGACATATCAGTAGTTACAAACACAAAGTAGTTATCAAAGTCAACGTCCCATACAACACAAGAGTTAAGTTCAACATCATCATTTTCTGAATACTTCTTTGTTGAGTTTGCTTTATCAGACCACCAATATTCCTTTAAATTTGGAACAAAAGTAATCTTTTGATTTTCACGACTAGGATGTGGTTCCCATTTATTTTCTGATTGTGCAATTTTAACAGCCAATTCATAGGCAATCATATTAGATTTTAAAGGGACATAAGTATCAACGCGACGTTCAGTTTTAAGAAAGTTTATGAGGTCTCTATCAATAAAACCTCTGTCTTCAATAAGAATATCACCAGGTTTTAACACTTTAGAATTACGTATCATTTCTTCACTTAGTTTTAGGTCGTGTGTATTCATAGCCCCAAAGCAGATTTCTTCGATAATTTCTGTACAATCAAGGATATGAATATTTGGAACAATGTCTAATTTAGGCATAATATGATTTTGAATAGTATCATTATATGAAGCAAATAATTCTTCTGCATCGTATTTACCAAAAAGAAAACGAAGGCTACTTTCTCTCATTAAACCAGCTTTTAAATTGCCGTCAGTATCTACAATATTATATCCTAATTTTGCTAAGACTCTATGGTCAGTAATCGCAAATGGTATGTCAGATAAACTTGTTTTAGTTTTCATCTTTGCCGCAACAGAAAGAGCCATTATTAAATCAAATGGAATAATGGTATATAGCTAGACACGATGATGAGGAATTATTAAATTCAATAGTTGAAATAAAGAACGAAAAAAGCTGCTAAAGAATTAGAACCTCAATTTTAAAATATTATATTAGATTATTTTTATTTTTTAAAGAAAAACTCTACTTTGCGAATTGAAGTGTCTTATAATTTTTCTTGACTATTTATTAAAATAAAGTTATTATGTAAAGTGTTATGGACGCAAAAATGATATATTTAATTATTATTATTTCAATAATATTAATTTCTTTGGTTCTTCTTCAAAGTTCAAAATCTGATAATTCAAATATGTTTAGTAGTGGTCAAAGTGAATTATTTCAAAATAGAAAAGAACGTGGTGGAGAATTATTTATTACACGTACGACTTTTATACTAGGAATTAGTTTTATGATAATTAATATTTTTATGTAAAATATATTAAAAATTCTAATTAGAGATATTTAGTGTTTTTTATTTTGATAATACAAAATTAATTTCTAAATCAATTAATTATATTGACAAAATATTTATGTTTATTTATAATTAAAATATAGTAGGATTAATATGGAGATAATATGAATAAAAAAGGTTTTACACTAATAGAACTATTAGCAGTGGTAATAATACTAGCAGTAGTTCTATTAATAGCTGTCCCAACTGTACTAAATTTAATAGAAAAAACTAATAAAGAAGCCTTTAAAACACAAACGATAGCGTTAATAAAGGCTGCTGAAAAATATGTATTACAAGAAAAATTAAGTGGAAAAATTATAACAGAAATAACAGATTTTTCTTTATTAGAAATGGAAAATAAATATACAGAAGGAAAAATAATAGTAAATGAAGATGATAGTATAACATTAGAAGGTATAACTAATGGAAAGTATTGTGCTTATGAGGATAAACATAATTTAAATATTAATAAAGGAAAATGTATAAATCCAATTGAAAAATGTTTTACATTTGATGAAAAAAGTGGAACAATAAATGATTATGATACTAATTGCAAAAAAAAATTACAAATACCAAATACAATAAAAAATATAACTGTTAAAAATATTGGTGACAATGCATTTGATTCTAAAGGTTTAACAAGTGTGGTAATACCAAGTACTGTAATTTTTCTTGGTGATAATTCTTTTTCTAATAATCAATTAACTACTATAACAATAGAAGATGTACCAAGGACTTATGGTTACCTTATGTTTGAAAATAATAATAATCTAGAAACAGTAATAATAAAAGGCAATAATTGTAATTCTTTAGATGCTGTATGGACGATTTTATTTGAAAATAATCCAAAAAAAATATGTGTTAGCCTATAAATTATTTTATAGGTTTTTATGTCATTTTTTATGTATATTACATAAGATTTATTAAAAATAATGGAAAAAACTTTTTTTTAATTTATAATAGAATATAGAGGTGTTATATGAATAAGAAAATATTAGAAATTTTAAAAAAGGTAAATAAAGCTCTTACCCAAGAAGAACTTATAAGTAATTTAGGTTTATCTAAAGTAGAAGAAATTCAAGAAGGTATGAAAATCATTAAAGAAATGGAAGAATCTTTTGAGATATATAAAACTAATAAAAATAAATATACTTTATTTGAATTAACTAGTTTACGTTATGGTGTATTAAATGTTAACAAAAAGGGATTTGGTTTTTTAGATTTACCAGATACAATGGATGATATTTATATTGATAAAAGTAATATGAATGGTGCTATTGATGGTGATATGATTTTAATTGAGTTAATTACTCCTGGAAAAAATCCTAAAAAAGAAGGTAAAGTAATAAAAGTAATTGAAAGAAAAAGAACTGAATTTATTGGAGAATTTAAAGTAAATAGAAATAATCAAGGTTTTGTTTCTTTAGATGATAATAAAGTTAAAATGATGGTCGATATTAAAGATGAATATAGAAATGGGGCTGTTACTGGACATAAAGTTATTGTAAGCGTTTATAAAAAAGTAGAAGAAAATAAATATTTAGGTAAAATAATTAGGGTTTTGGGTCATAAAGATGATGCTGGTATGGATATTTTAAGTATTTGTTATAAATATGATATTGAGCCAGATTTTTTGAAGGCTACTATAGAAGAGCTTAAAAATATACCAAAAGATATTAGTAAAGAGGATATTAGTAAACGCCGCGATTTAAGAAATGAGATGATATTCACTATCGATGGAAAGGATACTAAAGATATAGATGATGCCATTAGTGTGGAAAAGTTAGAAAATGGAAATTATAAATTAGGTGTTCATATTGCTGATGTTAGTTATTATGTTAAACCTAATACAAGTTTAGATATGGATGCATATACTAGAGGTACTTCTGTTTATCTAGCAGATACTGTAATACCAATGATTCCACATCAATTATCAAATGGAATTTGTTCTTTAAATCCTAATGTTGATAGACTTGCAGTTAGCTGTGTTATGGAGATTAATGAAAAAGGAAAAACTGTTGATTATGAAATTTTTGAAAGCGTTATTAATTCAAAAAAGAAAATGAATTATGATGATGTAAATGAATTAATTTATAATGATATAATAGTAGAAGGATATGAAAAATATGCAGATACTTTAAAAGAAATGTATAATCTTTCTAAATTAATTCGAAAAATGAAACAAAATCGTGGTTTTATTAACTTTGATACAAAAGAAGTTAAAATTATTCAAGAAGGTGGTATACCTATTGATATTGTTAAAAGGGAGCAAAAAGAAGGCGAAAAACTTATTGAAGATTTTATGATTTGTGCTAATGAATGTGTAGCTACACATTTATTTAATATGGGATTACCTTCTATTTATAGAGTTCATGACAAACCTAGCCCAGATAGACTTAAAACTTTTTCAAGTTTTGTAAGTTTATTAGGTATTAATTTAAATAACAAATTAATTGATCCTAAACCTTATGATTTAAGAGATATACTTGAAAATTTAAAACCTAGAAAAGAATATAGATTATTATCTGATATGCTTCTTAGAACTATGAAAAAAGCTGAGTATAGTGATACAAATATTGGACATTATGGAATAGCTAGTACTTGTTACACACATTTTACATCTCCAATTAGACGTTATCCAGATACAATTATTCATAGACTTCTTAGAACTTATTTATTTAATAAAGATACTAGTATTGATACTTTAAACTATTATAAAGAAAGTTTACCACAAATTGCTTTTCATACTTCAACTAAAGAAAAGAATTCTGTTTCATGTGAACGTGAAGTTGATGATATGAAAATGGCTGAATATATGGAAAATCATATTGGTGAAGAATTTGAAGGTATGGTGTGTTCTGTTCTTAATTTTGGTATGTTCATTGAACTTGATAATGGAGTTGAAGGATTGGTAAGGATTAATACTATTGATGGTGATTATTTTGAATATGATGAATCAAGATTGTGTCTTCGTGGTCAAAATACTAAAATAACATATACTATTGGTGATATAGTAAAAATTAAAGTTATTTCAGCTAGTAAAGTAGAAAAAACAATTGATTTTGAATTAATTAAAGAGGAACAAGATGGAAATAACAAACAAGAGTGCTAGATACAATTATGAAATATTAGATTCAATAGAATGTGGAATTGTACTTATGGGTTCTGAAATTAAATCTGTTAGAAAAAATGGAGCAACAATTAAAGATAGTTATGGTATAATTAGAAATAACGAATTATACTTATTAAATTGTCATATTAGTAAATATGATAAAGCAGATTTTTATACCCACGAGGAACTTAGGATTAGAAAATTACTTTTACATAAAAATGAAATTAAAAAATTAAAAAATCAAAAGACTTTTAATAATATAACTTTTATTCCGCTTAAGATGTATTTTAAAAATGGTAAATTAAAATTACTTTTAGGACTTGGTAAGGGTAAAAAAAATTACGATAAACGTGAGTCAATTAAAAAACGAGATATAGAAAGAAATATTAAAAATGAAACTTATAAAAATTAAGTTTCATTTTTAATTTAGAGCTTATATTGAACATTATTTTAAATAATTTATGTTAAATAATGTAAATAACATAATTTGATTGTTGAATTATATAGATAATAGTGTTAAACTGAAAAAGTAGAGGTGGGATTATGTTAAAATTTAATGTGCAAATGGCTAAAGAATACATAGATTATTTTGATGAACATATTAAAGAATTTTATAAAATAAATGAAAAAATTAGAAAACTTCAAGAAGATATAGAAAAATATACTGAGATTAATGATAATGAATCACTAGAAAAAAGTACTATTGAGTGTAATGAAATAATTGAAAAACAAAAAGAAATTGAAAATTTTGTAAACAAAAATAATGAGTACAATATAACAGAATTACGTAAATATGTTGATTCGGTTGAAAAACATATGATTTTTTCATCCGAACTTAAAGAAATTGAAAAACTTTCTAAAAAGAGTAAAGATGAAAAAACTGAGTTGATTACTGCAGAAGGAAGAAAAAAGAAAATTGATAACACTTTAATAAATGAGTATCAAAAATTTGTAGACTTAAAGATAAATATTGAAAAACAAATGACATCAAGTTATAAAAAACTTCAAAATGAAAATATTTTATCAATTGCATCAGATTATGAAAAATTTGATCAGTTTTATAATAATACTAAAAATGAAGAAAAGTTTAATAAATCTTTTGATGAAGTAAGTCTAGAACAAAAATTAAAAATTGTAAGAAGTAATATTGTTGAATTAATTCAGCAAGCCAACCAACCAAAACAAGGTGAAAAAATTAGAATTAATATTGAGGGAGAAAAAAGAGATTTTCCAAAAGTACTTAAAGGAAAATATATGGCTTTAAAAATAGAGGAGAAAAGATTATTAAATGAAATATCTAAAGAGTTTATGGATAATTTTAATCTACAAGATGTAAATTTAAATGGAAAAGTAAACAGAATTTACTTTAATAATGAATCAATTGATTTTTTTATAGATAATACATTTTTAACAAAAGAACCAATAATTCCAAAAGAAAAAAATACCATAAACCCAATTGATAAAGATTTGGCAAATCCAATAATTCCAAATGAAGAAAAAATAGTTGAAAAAAGACCATCAAAATTTGGTATGATTGATAAGTTTAAAAAGAATTATAAAAAAGTTGCTGCTGTTACTACAGCTTTAGTTGTAAGTGCAGGTATTGCAATTACAGGTTTAACTAATGTGTTTTCAAAAGATAAGCCTAAAACTATTGAAAATGAAAAAAACTATTCAACTGTTCAAGATTCAAAAGAAAATATTGATCAATATGCAAATATGTTAAGCAAACATAATGTCATTATAAATAATATTAATTCTAATTTTTCAAATCAAAATAATAAAGAATTAATTAAAGTTATTGCAAATGAAGGTGCTTCAATATATGAAACAGCAGAAGATGCTGCTTATCGACGAAACCCATTGAATTTTGCACATCCTTCCGGTACTCAAATGGTTGTTCAATTTGAAGTATTTGCAACCCCTGATCAAGAAATTGTTAAATTAGATCCTAATTCAACAAATTATGAAATCTTAAAACAACAAATTTTAGATAAAGGTGGTATGCTTTTATCAATTCAAACTGGTCTAGATAAAAATAGTCCTACAACAGGATATTTTCAACAAGGTGATTTGAACAAAATAAATCAACAAAATCTTAATAATGGGAGGCATTTGAAATGAATGATTTTAAAAGATTAGAAATAATAAAACTTAAAAATTCAAAAGAATATGTAATTTTAGAAACATTACAAGGAAATAATAAAACTTATTTATATTTAAATGAGGTAGATAAAAATGAAGAACTTTTAGAAGAAACTAGATTAGTTTTTATTGAAAATGAAGAAAATGGTAGCACTAAAATATCTGATGTAGTTGATGAAGTAGAAATTAAAACTGTTTGTGAATTATTAGTTCCTATGTTAGAATTACACTACAATACAGAATTTGAAAAGAAAAAAAACTAGAGATCTAGTTTTTTTTTAAATTAAACTCCAAAAAGATATAAAATATTCATTTACTTGTAAAAAGTTTTCTCGGCATAAAATCATATTAATAAAGATGGATCAAACGCTATGTTATTGGTTTCTAAATGATTAATGTATAACTTAAATGTCCGCTTCCACGTTTTACCATTTTACCTTTATGAGAAATTGTTCCTGATTGTATTACACTTG
>JBKDZI010000029.1:0-23354 GCA_047971215.1 Bacilli bacterium
CGCCAACGCTTTGTGTAGGTGGGTATCATTTATTTAATCCAATGTCACGAAAAACCGTATCAACAAAATTATTAGACGAATTTATCAGGGAATTGAAGAAGTTTCCTCAAATCAAATTTTATACTTGTCATTGCACAGGGAAAAAGGCTTATAATTATTTATCAAACGCACTTCCGAATGTATCGTATTTATCTTGTGGTGAGGAAATCGAGAGCTAAAAAGGGAGAGTAGCAAGGAGGTGTACTTCAATGAACGAACTGATTGAGAATATCGATAAACTGCATACTACAAAGTTGGGGTAGAACGCATAAAAAGAAACCTTAATTTAGATACTGATGATATTATTGGCTGGTGCAAAAAAGTTTTACAAAAAGCTGATTTAATAACGCATGTGGGTAAGAATTGGTACGTGTATTGGAACGGCATATCAATTACAATAAATACCCATAGCTATACAATAATCACCGCGCACAAAATAAATGCTAAAATTAGAACTATGGTAAAATCAGATTATATTTGTTTGAATGAGTTTTTATATCAAGCAATTTTTGTCCCCAATGGAGAAGCCCTCCCGCCAAGAAGCGTTGTCTATGATCCCAAAATATTTATTTACATCAAAGAGTTTGGAACTATGCGCGAAGATTTAGGTGTAGTTGCAGAGTAGAATGGTCAAGTAGTTGGTGCAGTATGGACACGAATAATACTGGCTTATGGGCACATAGATGATAATACACCTAAACTTGCTATTTCTATATTGCCTGAGTTTGGGAGATATGGCATAGGTACAAAGCTTATGAATAAACTTTTCAAACTACTTAAAGAAAATGGGTACAAAAAAACTTCTCTTTCGGTTCAAAAAAACAACCCTGCTGTTCAGTTTTATCAATGTCTTGGGTATGAAATGAAAAAGTTGATCATGTGGGAAACGAAGATTATATAATGATAAAAACGTTATAGTATAACCAGCCCCTGCCAAGCCATAACGCTTAGCAAATGTTCACTCTATTTATACTCTTATCCCTCAACTTCCAAACTTACCACCGATCTAAACTCCACCGAAAACCTTTCGCGGCCAAGCAGCATAAAATTGAAATCAAAGAGAAAATACTGGAGATTCATGAAGAATCACATCAAATATATGGAGTCCCTAAAATAACGCAGGAGTTACATAAAGAGGAATAAGCAATAACGGAGAAGACAGTGGATAATTATATGCGCCAGATGGGAATTAAGACTCATTATATAAGACCATACACACAAACAACCATAGATTTTGACTTTTGTGAATCATTGAAAAATATTTTAGATGAAAAATTTAATCCGGAAGATCCAAATACAGTGTGGGTATCTGATATTACCTATATTTGGACATTTGATGAATTTGTATATTTAACCAGTATTATGGATTTATTTTCAAGGAAGATTATTTCTTGGGTTCTTAGTCGAACCCTGGAGGCAGACTACGTAGTGGAAGCGGTAGGAAAAGCAAAGCAGACGAGAGCACTGGAGAAGACAGTGGTAATCCACAGCGATCGCAGTGTGCAATATATTTCAAATCAATTTCTGGAAGCAACGAAGGAGATGGAGAATAGCTTGGATATAGAATAATTGATAAACAAAATAATAATAAGTTTTTTGAAGTAAATAAGTATGAAAATGTATTATTGAACTTATAAATGAAGGGAGTTCTTTATGGAAATTATATTTTTAGAATATCCAAAATGTACAACATGTAAAAAGGCAAAAGATTTTTTGACTAAGAATAACATTGTTTTTACTCAAAGACATATTGTTGAAGACAATCCAAATAAAGAAGAGCTAAAAAAATGGATTAAATTTAGTGGATTGCCAATTAAAAGATTTTTTAATACAAGTGGTATAAAATATAGAAAATTAAATTTAAAAGATAAATTTGAAAAATTAAGTGAAGAAAATCTTTTAACAATTTTAGAATCTGATGGAATGTTGGTTAAAAGACCATTAATAATTAGTGATAAAAAAATAATAGTTGGTTTTAAACCTGATGAATATGAGAAATTGTTATGAAAAATAATTATCATAAAATAATGTTAGAGCAAATAGATAAATTAGATAAAAAGCGTAAATATAAATTATTATTACATAGTTGTTGTGGACCATGTAGTTCATATGTTATTTTATTTTTATCTAAATATTTTGATATTGAAATATTATTTTTTAATCCAAATATACACCCAAAAGATGAATTTACAAAAAGATTAGAAGAACAAATTCGCTTAGTAGAAAAAATGGGTTTTAGTTATAATGTTATTGATCATGGGCATCAAAGTGAAAGTTTTTACGAAGTTGTTAAAGGTTATGAAAAATTAGGTGAAGGCAGTAAAAGATGTGATAAGTGTTTTAAATTAAGACTTGAAAAAACTGCTTTATATGCATTAAAAAACAATTTTGATTATTTTACAACTTCTCTTACAATTAGTCCATTAAAAAATGCTGAAACTTTAAATAATATTGGTGAAAGTTTAGCTAAAGAATATAATCTTAAATTTTTGAATTCTGATTTTAAAAAAGATAATGGTTATAAAAAATCAGTTGAATTATCTAAAGAATATAACATGTATAGGCAAGATTATTGTGGTTGTGTTTTTTCTCAAAAAGAATACATAGTTAGAATGTCTAATAAAAATGAGAAAGTAAAATGATATATGATACAAAAAACATTGAAAAATGTATATTTATTGAAAGAGTAAGTCGTTTTGTAGCAAAAATTTTACTTAACAAAAGGAAATTTTAGTATATGTTAAAATATAGTTAGATGCAAAGCACTTTTAATAAAGGTACCACTTTCTTTATTGCATTAAGTTTAAATAAAAAAAGAAAATATACTTGTAAATATTGATGGTCAGTTGATTAATGAAGTTGTATTTAATTATATTAAAAGGGGTAATTTATTTAAAAATATTACTTATATAAAAAAAGGGGTAACTTATAAAAATCCTCGTTTTGATATTCATGTTGAATGTATAAATGATAAGGGTAAAAAAATACAGGTTTTTGTTGAGGTTAAAAGCGTGACACATTTTGATGAAAATGGTGCTAGATTTCCAGATGCTCTAACTATTAGAGGGACTAAACATTTATATGAAGTAATATATGCATTGAAAAATGGATATGAAACTTATGTATTTTTTCTAATTTAAGTATAAAAAGTTAAATCTTTTTCAGGTAATTTTAAACGCGATGAAAAATTTTGTGAAGCATTAAAACAAGCTACTACAAAGGCTGTACATATTTTGTACTACAACTCAATAGTAACGAAATCAGATTTAAAAATGAATGAAAAAATAATATTTAAATCATAGTTTTTAATATTTATACATAATATTATTGCTAAATCAAACTTTTTATATTAAATACATATTACAAATGGTGTATTGCCGTTGCTAAATGAAGGAAATTATGAGCAAATTAATATCAATTGAAAGTATATGTAATACAGAAAAAGAAAGACAATGCAAAAAGTTAATTAATAGATTGATTAATGAAGGTAAAAATGTAGAAAAATTAAGTTTTTTAAATGTTGAAGCTCCAATTGATGAAATGTTAGATAAAAAATTAACAAATTTGATGAAAAGTTTTATTCATTACTATCATCTTTAAATAGATATAATAATAAAGATAAAATTAAACTAGCAAAAGAAAACAATGATTTTGTTATTTTAAATAATTATGTTCAAAATAATATGGCACATCAAACCACAAAACTTAGAAATTATAATGACAGACAAGATTTATATAAATGGGCTTGATAACTTAGAATTTTATATGTTGAACTTACCAAAACCTGATTTTATTATTTTTTTAAATATAACATATGATAAAATGATTTAAATTATTTAATGCTAAAACAAAAAGCATATTTTGAACTAGCATCTTTATATAATATATAATTTTAAAATTATCGAATATCTAGTAAATGATAAAATTAAATCAGATTAAAAGTATTATAAGGAGAAAATATTATGTATTGTAAAAATTGTGGGGAGCAAATAGATTCTAATGCTGCCATCTGTATTCATTGTGGTGTTGCACAATCTAATTTTGTAGGAAATAATGTAAATCCAAACTATAGTAATGTTAATAATGATTCAGGTAGTTTTGGATATGGTGTTTTAGGTTGTTGTTTTCCAATAGTTGGACTTATTCTTTTCTTAGTTTGGAAAGATGAGAAACCAAAATCGGCTAAAGCTGCAGGAATTGGTGCTTTAATACCAACTGCACTGCTTATTTTATATTATTTATTTATATTCATGCTTGCTTTTATCTTTGTTGTCTAAATATATGAAAAATATAATTTATTTATGACTACCTAGAATTTTTGGTTGTCATTGTTTAGAAAAACGTTCATTTCATTATAAAGGTAGAAAATTTCCAATTTGTGATAGATGTACAGGAGAGCTTGTTGGAATGTTTCTTTCAAGTTTTTCTTTTTTTATGCTTAAACCTAGTATATTCTTTTGTTTTATATTGATGATACCAATGATTTTAGATGGTATGATACAAATGTTTACAAAATATGAAAGTAATAATTTAAAAAGGTTTGTTACAGGAATTTTTTTTGGATATTCAATTATAAGTTTATTTATAATTTCAACAATCGCAACATATGATTTTGGAAAAACTTTTCGATCAAAATTTTAACTTCTTTTAACAATAAAGAAGTTTTTTGTTGCTATTGTAAATAATATTTATTATAATTTAAACATAGAATTAATAAAATAATAGGAGGTACAATGGATTTAAGTTTTATAGATACTTTAAAAATAATAATAATAGGTATAGTTGAAGGAATTACAGAATGGCTTCCAATTAGTAGTACAGGACACATGCTTTTATTTGATGAATTTTTAAAATTTAATGCAAGTGATGAATTTAAAGAAATGTTTTTTGTAGTAATACAACTTGGAGCAATACTTGCAGTAGTACTTCTTTTTTGGAAAAAGATGTTTCCATTTGGTTTAAATAAAAATAACAAAATAATTATTAAAAAAGATATATTTAATATATGGTTTAAAGTAGTAGTAGCTTGCATTCCAGGGGCTGTAATAATTATTTTATTTGATGATTATGTAACAATGCATTTTGAAACGCCTTTAGTAATTGCACTATCTCTAATAATTTATGGTATTATTTTTATATTAATTGAAAATTGGAATAAAAATAAAACTCCAAAAATAAATTCATTAGTTGATATAACTTATACAACAGCACTTTTAATTGGTCTTTTTCAAATTCTTTCAATTGTACCTGGAACGTCTAGAAGTGGAGCAACAATTATAGGTGCACTTTTAATAGGAGTTTCAAGAATTGCTGCAGCAGAATTTACATTCTTTTTGGCTGTACCAGTTATGTTTGGTCTTAGTTTTTTAAAAATATTAGATTTTGGATTAAACTTTACATCAAGTGAAATAATTATATTATTATTAGGTATGATTACTGCTTTTGTAGTTTCAATTGTAGTAATAAAATTATTAATGAGTTATATCAAAAAACATAATTTTAAAGTATTTGGTTTTTATAGAATAATATTTGGTCTAATTGTATTAACATTTTTTATGTTTAATTAAGAAGTATAACTTCTTTTTTTGGGCAAAAATTGCATATTGATAATTCGACAAAAAAGTAGTATAATTAGAATCATGATAAAGGATGTGTTGCATGAAAAAAATAATTAGGTTTACACTATTATTGTTAATAATATTTGGTTTTACACTTGTAAATACTCAAACAACATCTGCTAAAACTCTTGCAGATGTAAGACAAGAACTTAAAGAAATGAAAGACAAGGCTAATGATAATAAACAACAACAACAATTAACTGATGTTGAAATAAAAGAAACAGAAACGAGAATGAAAAATGCGATTGCTGAAATTGAATCTATTCAAAAAGAATATCAAGTAATTGCTAGAGAAATTGAAGATTTAGGTGAGCAAATTAATTCTAAGAAAGAAGAGTCTAAAAATATAATTAGATATTTACAAATTTCTAAAAGAGAGAATATAATGTTAGATTATATTTTTAGTGCAGAAGATCCTAGTGAATTTATTTATAAATCTTCAGTAGTTAATAGACTTACTGAATATAATACAACTCTTATGGAAGAAATGAAAGTTTTAATAGAACAAAATAAAGCAAAAGATAAAGAACTTCAAAAGCGTGAAGTAACTCTTAGTAATCTTCGTATACAGCTTGTTGATGATTTAGAAAGTTTAGGAGAAGAAAAAGAAGAACTTTATGATGGTTATACTGAAATAGAAGAAGAAATCAGAAATTTAAAAGCAACTATTGATATGTATGAAGATCTTTGTAAAAGTGAAACTCAAGATTTAGATACATGCGTTGGTGGATTAGTTAATACATCATTTAGAAAACCTACAAGAACTGGTAGAGTAACTAGTGAATTTGGTTATAGATATTTACAAATTTATGGTTATTGGAAAATACATTATGGTATTGATGTTGGTGTATCTTCAGGTACTGAATTATATTCTATTGGACATGGTATTGTATCTTCAGTATCATATGATTCATGTGGTGGTAATACTATTTGGATTATACATAAAAGTAAAGGTAAATATTACTCATCAGGTTACTTACATTTAAGTCAAACACTTGTAAAAGTTGGAGATGAAGTAACAAGTAATACAATGATTGGTAGAACTGGAAATACTGGTAGTTGCACAACTGGACCACATCTTCATTTAGCAGTTACAACTGGTGCAAGATATGTAGTTGGCGGAATGTATGGAATACCAAGTAGTGAGGCTTACACATATTCTACAGATTATAAAAAACGTTCATTTGATGCAAGAAATATAATAAATTTTCCAGCTAAAGGTGTTTATTGGAGTAGTAGATAGGGGAGTATATGAATTTAATAGAAATTAAAAATGTAGAAAAAAAATATAAAAATGGTGTTACTGCATTATATGGTGCTAATTTAAAAGTTAAAAATGGAGAGTTTTGTTTTGTAATTGGTGCTAGTGGTAGTGGTAAATCTACTCTTATAAAAATGCTTTATAGAGAAGAAAAGCCTACAAAAGGTAAAGTTATTATTGGTGGAGTTAGTGTTGGTAATCTTAAAAATAGAAATGTATATAAAATACGTAGAAAATTAGGAGTTGTATTTCAAGATTATAAGTTACTTCAAAATTTAACAGCCTATGAAAATGTTGCATTTGCTCTAGAAATTTACGGACTTTCAAAAACAGAAGTAAAGAAAAAAGTTTTGGATTCTTTAGATCTAGTTGGTTTAAAGGGTAGAGTCAGGTCTCTTCCGAATGAATTATCAGGAGGAGAACAACAACGTATAGCAATAGCAAGAGCAATAGTAAATTCTCCAAAACTATTAATTTGTGATGAACCTACTGGTAATTTAGATCCTGCAACTAGTATGGAAATTATGACAGTAATAGAGGAAATTAACAAATTAGGTACTACAATAATAATGGCAACACATGATCAAACAATTGTAAATAAAATGAAAAAGCGTGTTGTTACATTAAAAGAAGGAAAAATAGTAAGTGATACTAAGAAGGGAGATTATAATAATGAAGCCATTTAGATTATTAAAAACATATACTAGAGATGCGTTTAAAAATCTTTTTAGAAACTTTAGTTTAACTTTTGCCTCAATTTTTAGTATCACAATAACACTTCTTGTAGTAGCGTTTTCATTTATGCTTTCATTAAACATTAGTAATTTTAGTGAAACGATAAAAAAAGATGTTAGTATATTTGTGTTTTTAGATGAAAGTACTACCTATGAAAAATCTACAGAAATTCAATCAGAAATAGAATCTTTTGATAATATTGGATACATTAAATTAATTCGTAAAGATGAAGTACTTAAAGATTTAAGTGAAGATAGCGAAGCTATTAGACTTGCATCTGAAGAATGGGAAGAAGGAGAAAATCCTCTTTTAGATAATTTCCATATAAAAGTAGATGATATAGAAAAAATTGATAATGTTGCAAAACAAATAGAAAAAATTGATAATGTAACGAGTGTAGTTTACGGTGCTGAAACAGTAGAAAAAATGATTAATGTATTTGGATTTGTGCAAAATGCTAATTATATAACTGTTATTGCTTTAATTTTTGTTAGTATATTCTTAATTTCAAATACTATAAAAATTACTATTTTCTCAAGAAAACGTGAAATTGAAATTATGAGACTTGTTGGGGCTTCAAATATTTCAATTAAAATTCCATTTATGATAGAAGGTTTATTTACAGGAATTATTGGTTCAATTATTCCAGCATTAATTACAATATTTGGATATACTTATTTATTTGAACATTTTTCTGGAAACTTTATTTCACCATTGTTTAATTTAGTTACACCAGCAAAATTGTTAGTAGTTACTCTTCCTGTTATATTAATTATTTCAGTAATAATTGGTATGTTTGGTAGTTTAAATGCTGCTAGAAAATATCTTAAAATATAAAAAAATAAAGGATTGTAACCTAAATTAAAGAGGCTCAATCCTTTATTTTTTTATTTATAATGGTCTTCTTTTAGAAAAATTTTCTAACATATTAATAGCTTCTTTTTCTCCATATCCACGTCCTATTAAATAACTAAATGCACAAGCATAGTTCATCGATGTTGTTAAACTACTTTTATATATAGCTTCATTAATACCATATTTTACTGCAGGTTCTATATCCTTTTTAACTGAATACCAAAATTGTTCATTAGTATTTAATTGATAAATACGTTCTTGATTGTAATTCATAAATCATCCTCCTAATGTAATATATGATTATAGGCATAAGTGGTGATAAAAACATTAAAAAAACAAACCTCTAAAGGTTTGTAGTTTACTTAAATGGCGCTGAAGCAGGGACTCGAACCCCGGACCGATGCCTTAGAAGGGCATTGCTCTATCCAACTGAGCTACTTCAGCAACTAAAAAGATTATATAATAAATCAAACTCATTTTCAAGTGCTTTTATAAAATAATTATAATAAATTGATATATTATTTTAAATATGTTATTATGAATATATATTAATATATATATAAAGGAGTATTTATGTTAAAAGTTTGTAATGTTACCAAAAAATTTGGAACTAAAGTTGCAGTAGAGGATTTAAGCTTTGAACTTGATAAGGGTAAAATAATTGGTCTTTTAGGACAAAATGGCGCTGGTAAAACCACTACATTTAGAATGATTTTAAATATTCTAAATATGACAGAAGGAACTATAACGTTTAATGAAAAATCAATTGAAAACTTAGATTATACTAAGATAGGTTTTTTAACAGAAGAACGTAGTTTAATTTCAACATATTCAGTTTTTGATCAATTATTATTTTTTGCAGAGCTTAAAGGTATGAACAAAAAAAATATAATTGAAAAAATAGATTATTGGCTAGAAGTATTTAATCTTTTAGATACTAAGAATAAAAAGATTAAGGAGTTGTCTAAAGGTAATCAACAAAAAGTTCAATTTATTTCTTCATTTTTACATGAACCAGAACTTTTGATATTAGATGAACCTTTTTCTGGTCTCGATCCATTTAATATAAATATATTTAAAAAAGCAATTCTTAAATTAAAAGATAAAGGTACAATGGTAATTTTTTCATCTCATAGATTAGATCATGTTGAATTATTTTGTAATAATGTAATTGTTTTAGTTAATGGAAAAACTGTACTTCAAGGAAGTATAGATAAATTAAAAAAAGATTCTGATTTTTTTAAAGTAGAAATAATAGGTGATATTGATAAGAAAAAATTAGAAAATTTTTCTTTTATTAGTGAACTTAGAATAGATGAAAATAAATATAACTTTATTATGGAAAATTATGAAAATATAAAAGAATTAAATAAAATAATAAAAAGTGGTAACAAAATAGAAAGATTTATGGTAAATATTCCAACCTTTGAAGAAATATTTGTTAAAAAAGTAGGTGAATTTTATGAGTAATTTTAAAACAATATTTAAATATAGTTTGGGTCTTAAAATTAAAGATCTATCAACTAAAGTAATGCTTATACTTTTCGTAGTTTTAGGTTTATTTTTACCTATTGGATTTACTATTGTATCAGAGTTACTTTCAAAAACTGATATTATGAATGTAGCAATTATTGAAAGTGAAAATAGTAATCAATTTTTAACTTCTTTTGAAAATAATGAATTAACATCTACTGATTTTGATTTTGAAGTAATTGGCAAAGACATATGTGCTGATTATGAAAATGAAAAATGCAAGAAGTATGATACAATTATTAATATTGAAAAACCTTTAATATATAGTTTTAAATCTAATAATAATGTATCTGTTCTTCAAACCACATTTGCAAGTATTATGCAACAACAATATTTAGTTGAAAATAATATTAATGAAAGTGTATTAAACGAATTTTATGAAATTGGAAATATTGCTATAGAATATGATGAGAAAAGTGGAGCATTTGATTATAATTTATATGGTATTACTATGGGTCTATCAATTGGCCTTTATATGCTTTTAATTTTCTTACTTCAATTAATTGGCGTTGAAATAGCTGAAGAAAAAAGTAACAGAGCAATGGAAATTATTATGACTAGTTGTAGTTCACAAACTCATATGACTGCTAAAATAATGAGCAATATTTCATATTTAGCTATATTAATTTTTACAGCAGTTATTAGTGGGATCCTTGGTATTGTTATAAACAATATTTATGTAGGTAATAATTTATTTTATTTCTATGGCATTTTTACAATGCTTAATGATACTATAAGTATTTCGTTTGTTATTATTACAATTGTTTTAAGCTTAGTTGCAATATTTATGACAAGTATTATTACAGCTTCAATAGCTTCTACTGCTACAAGTTCTCAAGATTTTCAAGTAACATCAGGACCTATAATTATGTTCATTTTAATACCATATTTATTAGTAATGTTTAATGTTAGTAATAATATTTTAATACCATTAGGCTTTGTTCCAATTATGAGTGCCTTCATTGTACCTGCTCTATTAGTTAAAGATGTTGTATCTATTTTATATGTAATAATAGTATGTATTATAAATGTAATATTTATATTTATATCTATTAAGTTTTCTTCTAGATTATATAAATACGGAGTACTTAATTATTCAGCAGCACCATTTTTAACAATATTAAAAAATGCTTTTGGTAAAAACAATTAATAACAACTAAAAATTCTATGAAAATAGGATTTTTTATATTTTTGATATAACTCATTAAGAAATTTTTAAAAGGAGTATTTTATGATTAAAATTATTTGTGTAGGTAAAATTAAAAAAGCATATATTACTGAATTTATAAATGACTATAAAAAAAGAATTTCTAAATTTGATAATATAAAAATTTTTGAGGTAAAAGATGATTCAATAAAAGAAGAAGCAAAAAGAATAATAAAATATATAGATGATAAAGATTTTATTATTACTACTCAAATAGAAGGTAAAAATTTAATTTCAAAACAGTTAGCTTATTTGATAGATAACACTAGAACAAATGGTTATAGTACAATTACTTTTATTATAGGTGGTTCAAATGGATTAGATACAAAAATAAAAATGTTATCAAATTACTCATTATCTTTTTCAAGTTTAACATTTCCACATGGGTTATTTAGAGGCATCTTACTTGAACAAATATATAGGGCTTTCAAAATTATAAACAACGAACCGTATAATAAATAATGTAAATCGACAAAATAAGATCATATAATCACTTATAATTTAAATATAGGTGATTTTTTATGATTTTTATTACAAAAATATTATGGGGAATAGGAACAATTGCACTATTTACCTTGGGTTTATATTTTTCTTTTAAGTTTAAATTTAAACAATTAAGTATTAAAGGAATGATAAAAGCTTTAAAAAGTGACAATAAAATTAGCCCCCTTAATACTCTTATGATGTCTCTTGGAGCTAAAATCGGTGTTGGTTCTTTATCTGGTGTAGCTCTTGCTATTTATATTGGGGGAATAGGTACAATCTTTTGGATGTGGGTTTGTGCATTTTTAGTATCTTCATTAGCATTTTCAGAAAGTTTACTTGGAACAATTTTTCAGCAAAAAGATAAAAATAATTTAATAGGTGGTCCTAGTTATTATATTAGAGATGGTCTTTATTATAAAAAATTAGCTTCTATTTATGCTTTTTTAATAATAGTTGCATATATCCTAGGTTTTTTAACTATACAAAGTAATACTATAACTACAATTATTGTAGGAAATATGGAAGTAAATAATATTTTAATAGGTATGTTAATTTCTACTATAGTTGGTTTTGTAATATTTGGTGGAGTAAAAAATATAATAAAAATTTCAAATATACTTGTTCCAATTATGGGGACTTTATATATTGTCTTTTGTTTATTAATAATATTTCAAAATATACAATTAATGCCCCAAATTATTTCAAATATATTTATAGAAGCTTTTAATTTTAAATCTTTAACTGTTGGATTTACTACAATTTTGATTGGAGTTCAAAGAGGAATTTTTTCTAATGAAGCAGGAATAGGAACTAGTGGAATTTCTTCAGCTTTATCTAGTGATAATCCAACAAAATTAGGATTTATAGGTACTATAGGAGTTTTAATTACAACACTTTTTATTTGCACTTTAACTGCACTAGTTGTTGAAACAAGTCCATATAGTACTTTAAATTTTATTGATGTAAATGGAATTGAAATAACAGAGTATGCTTTTACTTATCATCTTGGTCAAACTGGTACTGTAATGCTTATTATAACAATAATTTTATTCGCATTTTCAACAATAATTACAGGATATTATTACGGTGAATCTAGTTTAAAATTTTTAGGAATTGAAAATAAAAAAAGTATAACGATATTAAAAATTATTACTCTAATTTTACTTATTTTTGGAAGTATACTTAGTTCTAACTTTTTATGGAATATTGTTGATTTATTTGTAATTTTACTTGCTCTTATAAATGTTTTTGCATTATACAATCTTAGAAAAATTATTATTACAGAATCAAAGTTTTAAAAAGTAAATATATAAAATTTAATAATTTCTTTACATATAAAGTATTATATAGTAGAATAAACCACCAAGGGTGAAATTTATGAAAAATGAGTGGAATATTAATAAAATTAATTCATTAAAAATGGACTTATATAAAAAACTAAATAAAAGCGAAAGTAAACTAGAATACGAAAAAATGTTAAATTCTATTATGTGTTATGATAATATGATTCAATCTTATTATGAGCAAGATATTTATATTGAAAATGATATGTCTTTTACTAATAGATCAACTATTTTTTCACAAAATAAAAGAACTCTTTCTATATTAAAAAAGACTCATTCTAAAGAATTTTTGAAATCTTTATATATAATAAATAGTGAATTAGAACATATTTTCTATAATATAGAAGAATCAACTAATTTTACTTATTTTGATTTTGAAAATTATAAAAAAATAGCTACAGAATTTTTTATAGATAAATTTGGGTTTGAAATTGGCGTAAATGTAATGGAGAAATTAAAGAAAGATGACTTTATAGATGTTAAATCTTCATTATATATGGCAAATGGATATTATTTTCAAAGTGCTTATGATTCTAATAAGTTTATTCAAATTTTAAGTGATAACACAATAGAAGATTTAGATACATTAATTCATGAGCTTGGTCATTTTATTGACGGAAAATCTATTAATGATGAAGATAGATGCAATATATACCTAGAAATAGTTCCAATTTTTTGTGAATTATTATTACCAGATTATTTAGTAGATATAGGATTTGATAAAAAAGATATACTTGATTTAAAATATAAAATTTTATCAACTAGGTATAATTCAATTATGGATTATAATGAATTTTATGATAATATGAAAAATTATAAAAAAAATGGAATTTATTTAGATGAAAATATATTAGAAACTATAGATTATAATTATGCTTTTTTAGCAGCACTTGACTTATATTCTCAATATAAAAAAGATCCTTATTCTACAATGAAAAAAATTAAAAATCTTATGAAATTTAAGTTAAGTAAAAATAGTGATAAATTTGAAGAAGTGTTAGATGTAAATATTTTTTCTAGTAGAGAAAATTTACTAGAATATTCAAAAGATTTATTTAATAAACAATATACAAATAAAGTTAAAAAATTTAAATAAATATAACTATATTAACTTCTATATGTTCTTTTTTTTTGATATAATGTAATTGATTTACATATAATTGTATTAGAAAAAGGTGAATTATGAGAATATATAATACATATACAAAACAAATAGAGGACTTTAAACCAAAAAATAAAAATAATGTAACTATGTATACTTGTGGTCCTACGGTATATAATTATGCTCATATAGGTAATTTAAGAACTTTTATATTTGAAGATATACTTGAAAAAACATTGAATTATTTAGATTTTAAAGTTAAAAGAGTTATGAATATTACAGATGTAGGTCATTTAACAGATGATGGTGATAATGGGGAAGACAAAATGTCAAAAAGTGCGAAAGAACAAAATAAAGATGTTGAAACAATCGCACAATATTATACTGATAAATTTTTAAGTGATTTAAAAGAATTAAATATAGCTATTCCCAAAATAGTTGAAAAAGCAACTAATAATATAGATATGTATATTAAAGTTATTGAAAAATTATTAGAAAATGGTTATGCATATAAAGGAGATAATGGTAACATTTATTTTGATGTTTCTAAATATGAAAATTATTATGAATTATCAAAATTAAATAGTGAATCTTTATCATTAGCTTCAAGAGATGATGTTGAAATAGATGAAAATAAAAAAAATCCTAATGACTTTGTATTGTGGTTTGTATCTTCTAAGTTTGATAATCATCTTCAAATATGGGATTCACCTTTTGGAAAAGGATACCCTGGTTGGCACATTGAATGTACTGGAATAAGTCTTAAATATTTAGGAGAATATTTAGATATACATTGTGGTGGTATTGATTTAGTATTTCCACATCATACTAATGAAATTGCACAAAGCGAGGCATATTTAGGTCATAAATGGTGTTCATACTTTGTTCATAGCGAGTATTTAAATGATAAACATGGAAAAATGAGTAAAAGTAAAGGTGATTTTTTAACGCTTAATAAACTTATAGAAAAGGGTTATAATCCACTAATTTATAGATTGTTTTGTTTAATGTCTCATTATAGGAATCAGCTTGTATTCTCATATGAATCTTTGGATAATGCATCTAATGTTTATGAAAGTTTAAAAAAGAAAATAGCAACATTAAAAAGTAATGAAGAAAATGAAAATGATTTATACATAGAAAGGTATTTATCGCAATTTAAATCATATATTTCAGATGATTTAAATACTTCAAATGTTATTACATTAATATTTAATTGTTTAAAAGAAGATATTAATGATAATACAAAAATACATATAATAAGGCAAATTGATAAAATTTTATCTCTTGATTTATTTAAAAGGAGATTCATAGATATGGATAAACTTAAAAAAGCTAAAAATTTATTAGAGGCTAGAGCAAAAGCAAAACAAGGAAAAAATTTTATCCTTGCAGATAAATTACGAGAAGAAATTAAATCCTTAGGTTTTGAAATTGAAGATACAAAAAATGGAAGTAAGGTGATATATTAATGATAATTATTTTTCTTATAATACTAATTCATTTTTTATTAGTTACGCTTATCTACTTTCAACTTAAAAACCACGATAATAACAAAATAACAGGAATGGAACTTGTTACTAAAATTTTAGGAGAAAATAATAATTTTTATATTGTACTTTCAAATACGTTTGTAACAAATTATTATGATGTTAATAAAAAAACTATTAAATTATCAAAAAATGTTTATTCAGGAACTAGTTTTTATAGTTTAATGATTGCTTCTTTTATTGCTCATAGTGCAAAAAGTAATAATAAAAATATGAAATTTTTGAATTCAAATTTTAATTTTATAAATTACTTTATATGTTTTTCTTATCTATCTTTAATAGTAGTAATATTACTTGGATCTATAAATGTATATATTACAATAATATTACTATTTATAATTCTTATAGTAATCGAAATGGTTACATATAATGAAAAAAAACTTATTATTGACAAAGTAATAAAAGATATTGGAAATTTTTATACAATAGAAAACAAAAATGTATTTTTAGTTAATTATACTTATTATATAAATTGTGTATTTTTTAAAATTCTTTCTTATGTTAAACTTTAATTTACAAATATACGTTGACTATTTTAGTGTTTTGCTTTATAATTTAATAAGTCGAAAGCAAATTAATTTAAGGAGGGTATCATGAAAAGAACTTTTCAACCAAATAATAGAAAATTGAAAAAAACTAGTGGTTTTAGAGCACGCTCAAAAAGTGTTTTAAGTAGCAGAATAAAAAAAGGTCGTAAAAAATTATCAGCATAACCACATATATGTGGCCTTTTTTTTATCTAGTGAGGGATTTATGAATAAAAAATATATTTTGACTTGTACAAGAGATTTTGATGATATTATCAAAAAACAACGACCATTTAAAACTCGTGAATTTCTTTTATATAAAAGAAATTTTGAAAAAGTTAAATTTGGAATAACTGTTCCTAAAAAATTGGGAAATGCTGTTGTTAGAAATAAAACCAAACGTAGAATTAAAGAAATTGTTAGAACAAACAAAATATTCTTTAATTTTCCAGGAGAATATATTATAATAGTAAGAGAACCTGTTTTAAGTCAGGATTTTCTAGAAATTAAAAAAAGCTTAATTTATGCTTTTAAAAAGATTAGTGAGGACAAATAATGAAAAAAACTTTAGTTATATTATTTAGTATATTTCTATTAACAGGATGTACTACTTATGTAAAAGATGGAAAAACACCAGTAAAAAATGAAAATACAGGTCAAAATTTAACACAGAACATTTTATGTAAACCAACATATGAAAGTACAATTAAGCAATATACAGAAAATGGTGTTAATCTAGATAAACTTAGTGAATGTAATGATTTTAAATTATCAGATGGAAATTATAATGATCTGTGGGAATCTTTATTTGTAAAGCCTATAGCTTTAGTTATTTTAAAAATTAATAATTTAGTAGGTAATGCGGGGATTTCAATTATATTAGTTGGATTATTCTTTAAAGCTATTTTATTACCAATATCTATGAAATCTGCATCTCAATCTGAGAGAATGAAAAAAGCCAAACCAGAACTTGAAACATTAGAAAAAAAATATTCAGGTAAAACAGATACTGATTCAATGATGAAGAAAAATAGAGAAATGCTTTTAATTCATAAAAAACATGGAATTAGTATGGGTGTTGGATGTATTACAGGGCTTATTCAAATGCCTATATTGTTTGCAATAATTGAAGCGGTTAATAGAATACCTACAGTGTTTGAAGGTGAATTTCTTGGACTTAGTTTAGGAACTACTCCTTATTATGGAGTTACCCATGGTGAATACATCTATATAATACTTGCAATAATAATAATTTTTATTACATATATATCATTTATGTTTACATCTAAAGATATGCCACTTGAACAACAAAAACAAATGAAAACTATGCAAAATGTTATGCTTTTAGCTATTACAATCTCAGCATTTTTCTTTCCAACGGCAACAGCTCTTTATTTTATGACATCTTCAGCATTTTCGATAGTTCAAAATCTTTTAATTAAAAAGGTTAAACTTAAAAATGCTAAGTAAAAATATTGAAACCAAAACAAAAGAAGAGGCCTTTGTTAAAATAGGTCAAGAATTTAAATGTACAATAGACAAATTAATTGTTACAACTACAGAAGAAGAAATTGGATTATTTAAAGGTAAAAAATTTATTACAACTGCTGTAAGTAAAAAAGAAATAATTGATTATGTAAAAGAAAAATTATTAACTATTACAGATTTAATGGAAATAGATATTAAAGTTGAATCTTTAATAAGGCATGAAAAATTAATATTTGTTATGTATTGTGATAATATGAATATATTAATTGGAAAAGATGGTAAAAATTTAATTTCTATTGAAAATATTATAAAACAAGATTTATTTAATAAAACTAATATGAATTTAGATATTTATATTGATGGTGCAAATTATAGACAAGATAAGAAAAAAAGACTTGAAACTCTTGCTATAAAATTAGCCGAAGATGTTAAAAATACTAGAATATCTACAAAACTTGATTATATGTCTTATTCTAATAGAAAAATTATTCATAATAAAATCAAACAAATTCCAAAGGTGATTTCATATAGTCTTGGAGAAGAACCAAATAGATACGTTGTAATTGAATACAAAAAGTAGTTATAAAAGCTACTTTTTTTATAATTTTTATTCATTATAAAGATAAAAAAATAAAAAAATGATATAATATCAAAAGAAGGAGTAAAAATATGGATGATACAATTACTGCAATAGGAACTATGGTAGGAGAAGCTTCTATTTCTATTATTAGAATTAGTGGTGATAAATCTTTAGATATTATTGATAAAATATTTTCTAAAAAATCTAAATCATTTGAATCACATAGTATAAATTATGGATTTATTAAAAGCAATGATACTATAGTAGATGAAGTTTTAGTTTCATATATGAAAGCTCCTAAAACTTTTACTGGAGAAGATGTTATAGAAATAAATTGCCATGGTGGAGTTTTAATTACTAATAAAATTTTAGAACTAGTACTTAAAAATGGTGCTAGAATGGCCCAGCCAGGAGAATTTTCAAAACGAGCATTTTTAAATGGTAAAATGGATTTAATAAAAGCTGAAAGTATAATGGATATGATTTCTGCAACTAGTGAAAAAGCTTTAAAAATTTCAACCAAAGGCCTTACAAATAAAATAAGTAACAGTATAAATAATTTAAGAGAAGAATTAGTTCAAATTTTAGGAACTATAGAAGTTAATATTGATTATCCTGAATATGATGATGTTGATGTAATGACTAATCAGCTTCTTTTACCCAAAATACAAAAAATCAAAACTGATTTAGAAAAAATTATTAAAAACTCTAAAAGTGTTAATCTTGCAAAAAAAGGTATTGATGTTGCTTTAATTGGAGAACCTAATGTAGGTAAATCTAGTTTATTAAATGCATTAGTTGATGAAGAAAAAGCCATAGTAACAGACATAGCAGGTACTACTAGAGATATTATTGAAGGTAGTGTATTAATAGATGGGCTTCGTTTAAATATTTTAGATACAGCAGGTATTAGAAAAACTGATAATTTAATAGAAAAAATAGGAATAGAAAAAAGTATAGAAATTAGTAAAAAAGCAGATTTAATTATTTATATGTTAGATAATACTGTTAATAATACAAAGGAAGCTTTAGATTTTATTGAAAATAATTTATATAAAAAAGTAATTTTAGTTGTAAATAAAACAGATTTAGAAAATAGTTTAGATAAGTCAATTATTGAAAAATATAATCCCATTTATATAAGTGCAAAAGATAATATTAAAATAGAAAAATTAAAAACTAAGATTTCAGAAACTTTTAGAATGGATTTTTTAGAATCTGAAGATGCTTTTTATGTAACAAATATAAATAATTTAGTTAAACTCAAAGAATGTTTAACTCTTACAGAAAGTGTTATTGGACAAATTTATAGTAATGATTTTATTGATATGATAGCAATAGATATTAGAAAAATTTGGTATATTTTAGGTAGTATAACTGGAGAAGTTTATGATGGAGAGCTTCTTGATAATATTTTTAAAAATTTCTGTTTAGGAAAGTAGGTAAATATGAAATATGATTGTATTGTTGTAGGTGCAGGACATGCTGGTTGTGAAACTGCTGTAGCATGTTCTAAAAGAGGTAAAAATACATTACTTATTACAACTAATTTTAAAAATGCAGCAACACTTCCTTGTAATCCATCTATAGGTGGTTCTGCAAAAGGAATTGTTGTTCGAGAAATTGATGCTCTAGGTGGTATAATGGGTAAAATCGCTGATAAAAATTTACTTCAAATGAAAATGCTTAATAGCGCTAAAGGACCTGCTGTTAGAAGTCTTCGAGCACAAATAGATAAAGTTACTTATCCAAAAGAAATGCAAAAATATTTAACTGAGCTTGAAAATTTAACAATTTTAGAAGATACAGTTGAAAATTTAATAGTTGAAAATAGAAAATGTGTAGGAGTAATTTTAGAAAATGAAACTAAAATAAATTCATCAGTTGTAATTTTAACAACTGGAACTTATATGAAACCAGATATTCTTGTATATAATACTAGAACTAGAATTGGTCCAAATGGAGAAAAACCTTGTTTATTTTTAAGTGATAATTTAAAAAAATTAGGATTAGATTTACTTCGTTTAAAAACAGGAACTCCTGCTAGAATAAAAAAAGAAAGTATTGATTACAGCAAAGTATCTTTAGAAGATGGAGATAAAACAAATGATACTTTTAGTTTTAATAATGAGGTATTTTATGACTTTAATAAACAAATTCCATGTTATTTAACGTATACAACGTGTGAAACTCAAAAAATAATAGAGGAAAATTTAACAAAGTCTAGTATGTATGGTGGACTTGATGATTTAGCTTCTGTTGGTCCTAGATATTGTCCTTCTATTGAAGATAAAATTGTGCGATTTAATGATAAAAAAAGACACCAATTATTTTTAGAACCTGAAAGTGTATATTATGATGACATTTATGTACAAGGTTTTTCTACAAGTATGCCAAAAGATGTACAACTTAAAATGTTAAAAAGTGTCACTGGTCTTGAAAATGTAGAAGTTATTAAATATGGTTATGCAATTGAATATGATGCAGTAAATCCTAAGGAAATATCAAAATCTTTGGAAGTAAAATCAATAGAAAATCTTTTTTTGGCAGGTCAAATAAATGGAACTAGTGGATATGAAGAAGCTGCATGCCAAGGTTTGATAGCAGGAATTAATGCTTGTAACAAGATTGAAAATAAAAAAGCTTTGATTTTAGATAGAGATGAAGCTTATATAGGTGTTTTAATTGATGATTTAGTTACTAAGGGTGTTATGGATCCATATAGATTGCTTACTTCAAGAGCAGAATATAGACTTCTTTTAAGACATGATAATGCCGATATTAGATTAAGACAACATGGATATGAAAATGGTCTTATTAATAAAAATGTTTATTTAAAGTTTTTAGATAAAGTTAAAAAAATTGAAGAACTTACAAAAATACTTATAAATATAGAGTTAAGTCCAAATAAAGAAAATAATTTAATTATGAAAGAAATTGGTACAACTTCTTTAAGTAATAAAACTAACCTTTATAATTTACTAAAAAGATATGAAGTGAAAATTGATCATTTAAAATCTTTTATAAAAAAGGAATATGATAATGAAGTATTAGAACAGGTTTGGATTAATTCTAAGTATGAAGGTTATATAAATAAAGCAAAAAAAGAGGCAAAGTCTATGAAAAAATATGAAGAAATAATTATACCTATAGATATTGATTATAATAAAATTCCAAATCTTGCTAGTGAAGCAAAACAAAAATTAACAAATATTAAACCAACAAATATTGGTTTTGCAAGTAGAATTAGTGGAGTAAATCCTAGTGATATATCAATACTTACAGTATATTTAAAAAAGGAGTATTATGGAAAAAAATATTTTTAATAATTTATTAGAAAATCTAAATATACAAATTGATGATAGTACTTATTCAAACTTAAATAAATATTATAAAATATTAGTTGAGGAAAATGAAAAATATGATTTAACCAATATTATTAAAAAAGATGAGGTATTTTTAAAACATTTTTTTGATAGTTTGACTTTAAATAAAGCTGTTGATTTAACTAAAGATATTTCTCTTTGTGATGTTGGAACTGGTGCTGGTTTCCCAGGCTTAGTATTAAAAATCGTATTTCCTAATATAAAGGTGACATTGGTTGATGCAAAAAATAAAAGATGTATATTTTTAAAAATGGTAATTGATGTATTAAAATTAAAAGATATTGAAGTTGTTTGTGAAAGAAGTGAAGAGTATGCAACTAAAAATAGAGAAAAATTTGATATTGTAACTGCAAGAGCTGTAGCAAAATTAAATATTATTTCTGAATATTGTGTGCCAATGCTTAAAATTAATGGTAAATTTATACCTATGAAAGCAAATGTTGTAGAAGAAATTGAAAATACTCAATATTTGAAAAAACTAGGAGCACAACTAGAAAATATAATTAAATTTATTTTACCTATTGAAAAAAGTAATAGAACATTAATTATTATTAAAAAAATTACTAATACTAATAGTAAATTTCCAAGACGATATAGTGATATAGTAAAAAAGCCACTATAATTATTGAAAAAATATTTATAAAATAGTATTATGTGTAATAGGAAGTGGTAATATGGATAGAGATATTAAATTAGTAAAATTAGAACATATTGTTTCAAATCGATATAAAACAAGAATAAATATTGATGATAAAAAATTAAGAGAACTTGTAACATCTATTAAGCATTATGGTATTGTACAACCTTTAGTACTTAGAAAATTATCAGGAAAATTTGAAATTATTTCTGGAGAAAGACGTTTTAGAGCAGCAAAACTTGCAGGTATGGTTGCAGTTCCTGCAATATTAATTCATTTAAATGATGAGATGTCTTATGAAATTGCAAGTATTACAAATTTACATGATACGAGTTTTAATTCTATTGAAGAAGGAAAAATCTATAAACAATTATTAAAAAAATATTCAACATTTGAAGTTATGGATAGATTAGAAAAAGATGAAACCTATATAATGGGTAAAGTTGCTTTATTAGATTTACATCAAGAGGTACAAGAGGCTTTATTATATAATAAAATATCCGAAGGTCATGCAAAGACTTTATTAAAAGTTAATAAAAAGGACCAGCAAAAAAAATTACTTACAGAAATACTTGAGAAAAAATTAACTGTTTCTCAGCTTATTAAAAGATTACAAAAATTGAATGCAGAATCTAATAAAAATTTTTCTAATAATATAAAAACTGCAGTCAATACTATAAATGATACTATTAGTACATTAGAACGATTTGGTTTTAAAGTCACAAAAAATGAATTAGATTTAGATGATAAATATACTGTGACAATTAATATAAAAAAATAATGGAGAAGAAAGAAAAAGAGAATACATGAAAAAAGAAACTTCATGTATTTTAAATATAAAGAGAACGCGGAAAAAAGGAATAAAACAAAAGAAGAAGAATATAGTATAGTAGTGAGCAAAATGATATGCAAGGAAATGTTTACATTAAAAGAGAAAAAAACCAAAAAAGATAAACATAGTAGTTGACAAAAAAAAGTTCACTTGGTATATTTAAGTCAGTCGACGA
>JBKDZI010000030.1:0-30817 GCA_047971215.1 Bacilli bacterium
TCGAACCTGTGACCCTTTGATTAAAAGTCAAATGCTCTACCAACTGAGCTAACGAAGCGTTTATAATAAATTAATTGGCTGCCTCGGCTAGATTCGAACTAGCGAATGCATGAGTCAAAGTCATGTGCCTTACCACTTGGCGACGAGGCAATACTAAGTGGTGGAAGGGGAAGGATTCGAACCTCCGTACCAAAGGAACAGATTTACAGTCTGCCGCGTTTAACCACTTCGCTACCCTTCCAATAGTGGTGCCGGAAACAGGAATTGAACCCACAACCTACTGATTACAAGTCAGTTGCTCTACCAATTGAGCTATTCCGGCAAATATAAATGGTGGGCGATGAGAGACTCGAACTCCCGACCCCCTGCTTGTAAGGCAGGTGCTCTAACCAACTGAGCTAATCACCCGGACACATAAAACTATACCAGCAATTTTTTATAATGTCAATAAAATTTTATCCATTTTAAAAGTTTTTTAATTTTATATCAATTTTCTTATCATTAACCCATTTTTCAAGATTATCAAAAAGAGGTGAAAAACCACTAATAGTTTGTTCTATGGTATCATTTTTCTCACTTTGATAACGATAATTGATGTTTTTAATAGTTAATTTAACTTGCTTTTTATCATGATCAATATCATAAATTTTTACATATATTTGTTCACCAATATCAACAAAATTATTTATATTAGAAACAAATTTTTCAGAAATTTCTGAAATATGAATAAGTCCAATATAACCATTATCTAGTTCTATAAATATTCCATAATTTTCCAAACCAGAAACTTTACCTTTTACTATTTCATTTAATTTATAAGTACTCATTATGCACCTCTTTACTATTGTATCATAATTTACTTAAAATATAAATTACTTTACTATTATTTATAAATAAGTTATAATTAAATTGGTGATAATATGGAAAATAAAGAAATTACTATGGAACAAAAAATAGAAGAAGCATTAGATAAATTCAGACCTTTTTTACAAAACGATGGTGGAAACATTAAATTTGAAAAATTTGAAGATGGAATTACTTATGTTTCTTTTAAAGGTGCTTGCACACACTGTCCAATGCAAAGTGCTACGTTAAATACCGGAATTAAAGAATTGCTTGTTAATGAAATCGAAGGAATTATTGACGTTGTTAGCATCTAATCTAGGTAACCACTCAATTTTAGGAATAATATAATATCTAGAAAAAATTGAATTTATATGAGCAAGAACTTGTTCATATTTTTTATGCTTAGAAATGTAGTTTAATAGTTTATTTTCACAAAAATTATTATTTATACTTAATTCAATTAATGTAAAATAATATGTTTGAAAAAGTAAACGAGCGTATAATAACCTAGCTAAAGAATTATCAATTTTTATAATATTTAAATATTCTTTTAATTCACCAATAACATCTCTATTATTAAAAAAAGAAATTTTTAAATATTCACAAATAGATCTAACTTTAAAATCAATAACAAAATTTAATGGATTGTATATATCAAATAAAGTAGTATTTTCATCTATATATCTATGATTAACAGTTAAATATTCTTTTTTAATTTGAACATTTGAATAAGAACATGCATTTTCAGCTAATCCAATATAATATGCCTTTGAACAAGAAAATAGTTTAAAACATTCTTTTTTTTCATTATATAATTCTTCAAGATAGTCTATTTTTGCACTCCACAAAGAGTTCCAATTAGATCTATGAATATACCTATATTTTCTTTTAGGTACAAAGTTATTAATATATAATATATCTTTTAATGTATAAGGGATATCCATATTAAACATAATTTCTAAAAGTACATATAATTTATTATCATGTATAGTGTATATATCATTGGCTATAGTTTTAATTATTTGATGAATTAGTTTTGTTTCTAATATCATCTCTTGATTTAATTCATATATTTCTTTTAATTCATCTTCTGAACGCAAATAAGGTACAAAGCAATATGATTTAGAATGTACGGTAAAAAAATATTTATTATTTACTTTTTTTATATTTTCTGGATATAAATTATAATAAAATTGTAATAAATTATTCATATGCCTTCACCTATTTAAATATATGTGACTAGATATAGTTTATGATAAATAAAAAAGAAATTAATCTTGATATTGATTAATCTCTTGTGTAATAGAATTGAAATCTTCAAGATTTTTATTTAATCTTTTAATATCTTTTTCTAATTCATTTTCTCTTTTAGATAGTTCTTTTTCTAATTCTTCAAGAAATTGTTCTCTACGTATTATGAAAGTATCACGTTCGTCTAATTCATCTTTAAATTCTAATATTTTACTTTCACGAGTTTTAATATCATTTTCTAAACTTTCAAGTTCTTTTTGTTTTCTTTCAAGTTCATCTTTACGTCCCCTTATTGAATTGTTTTTATTAACAATATTACGTATTAATTGTTCTGCAGCATTTAATTCTTTTTCAATTGAACTTAACTCTAATTTAGAATTTAAGTTTTTCAAATGAGCTTCTTCATCTTCAGGTAATTTTACTTCTTTGTCTAAACTAACATTATTTTTTCTATCAATAGATATATTTTTTACAAACATTTGATTAGCATCTTTCACATTATTAAAACTAACTGAATCATTATTATCTTTTTTAGGTAAATCTGAATTGATAAAAGCAAAAGAATTATTAGGTTGCTCATTTTGTAAAGTATCATTTTCATTACTAGTTTCTTCATCCTCGACATCTGAAGTCAATTGATTAATAAACTTAGAACTCACTTTTAAAGGCCTACTTTTTCTAAGTGAAGATTCTACATAACTTTTATTCATACTATATAATCTAAAATCAAATTTAATAACATCATTAGTAAGACCACGCATAATTAACTTTAATACTTTTTTCCATTCTTCTTCTAAAACTATATCATCAAAATGAAATGTATTTTCATCTTCACAAATTTGAGAAATATAAATTTTATCAGTACCTTCATCATTATTTTCATCAAGTTTATAAATAACATAGTTATTATTATCGTGTGCAAAAGCACTAACAACATTAATGTCTACTTGGTATCCTTTATAATCTATTATTTTCATACTACCTCCCATAAAAATAAAATCGCACAGTAGTGCGACCTATTACATATCGCTATCAGTAACATTAGAAATATCTTTAATAAATCCTAATATCATAGACTCCATAGCAGCTTTAGCTTTTTCAAGCTCATCAATTCTAACTTGAATTAAACCATTTTCTTTTAATTTAAATTGTTCAAATTGACTTTTTTGAGTTTCAAAATCTTGAATTTTTAATTTAAATTGTTCAATTTTAGTTTGAAACATTTGTTTATCATTGTTGATTTCTCTTAAAGCTTCTGCAAATACTGCTCTTTCTTCTTTCAATTTTAATTCAGCAGAATCTACACTTTTTTCGCGCATTGAAAGATCCAATTCCTTTTTAGTAGTAATTTTTTCTTTATTTCTAATAATATGTTCTCTTTCATTTAAATCTTTAGTTTGAGCTTCAATTATTTGTTCTTTTTCAACTAACGTTTTACTAAAATCTGTTAATTTTGAACGTTGTCTAGTTATTGTTCCAACTACATTAGCAAGTGATTTCATTGTATTTTCAAATTCACTTACCATAGCGATAGGTTTACCCATACCAGTATTCCATAAATTTTCTGTATTAGTAAAATCATCTATAGGTTGTTTTTCAATAGGTTCCTCTTCAGTAGGAGCTAATTGATCAAATAAATTTTCTTCTTTTTTATCTTCAACAATTTCTTCAGTAGAATCCATATTCATATCTAAATTATTCATAGAATTTTCCATTTGTGCTTGAAAATTCTTTTTCAATCTATCTATAAAAACTTTAGGTACTAAAACAGTTCTATGTTGATTAATAACAGGTAATAAATTATCGTCAACATCAGATAAAAAATTATTTATATTAAAAGCACTCACATTATTATTTGTATAACCATAATTCATATTACTCTCCTTTAGCTATGCTCTTCATTAATTCTTTAACAAAAGACCATTCTTCATCTGATTCAATTCCAACTAATATATAATCATTATTTTCTTTAACAAGTTTTGCTATATATATTTGAATCATTCCATTTTCATTTTGTTCATTTAAAGTATAAACACAATATTTTTCTCCAGTTTTCTTTGAAGAAAATGCATTTAAAACTTCTGCTCTTACCTCTACCCCAAGATTGTTTATAACAGTTATTATTTGTTCAGACATAACCCCTCCTATTACTCTTTTTAATTATAACATAAGTTTTAATTTTTGCAAATATATTTTTAATAATTTTAGGTATTTTGTTCTATATATAATAAATACAACTTTGAATAAATATCAGGTTCTATATTATCAAGAACATGAATTATTAATTCCAATCCTTTTTTATAATTTCCTGTATTATAATGTGAAGTAACCTTTTTAATAGCAAGTTCTACTTCATTATAACGACCTACATATCTATTTGCATAAGTTATAGTACCTTCTAATAATTTAGATGTTTTTATAATCTCATCAATAGTATTAAATAATTTAAATGCAAGATCACGAGCTGTATCTACTCTCATATTTAAAGCAGAAATATTAATAGGCTTATTATCAAGTTCTTTAACTACTTCTTTAAGTGCTTCTTCTGCATCTTCTAAATGAACAAAATAATCATTTGTCAATGTTGGAAATTTATATTCTCTAGTTTTATATTTTGCTTCAGTAATAATTTTTACTATTTCATTTAGTTGTTCATGAGCTCTAGATTCATTATTTTTAAGAGTACCAATAACATTAAAAATATTGTTTAATTTTATCTCTTTTTTATTTATTTCCATTATAAGTAATTCTATTTCTTTATTAAGTTTACTATAAGCAAAACTCTTTGGTTTTAATTCATCAACTATTTCTCTAGCTTTTTCATTTATTTTAATTAAATCAGTTTTAAGAACTTCTATATCTTCTAAATTAACTTCTGATATATCATAGTCTGTTATTCCCTCATCTAAATGAAAATATATTTGATCCATAACATGATTAATTTTATTTACTTTACCAATTAAAGTAGATTTATTAGATAAAAAATCAGATTTAGCTACTTTTTCCTTTTCTAATTTTATAAAAATAGCATCAAAATAATCACTGATTGTCCTTAGTTCAATTAAAGAATCTTCTAAATTTAATTTTTTTGCTCTATCAAAAATATTGCTGATTTTTTTACTTGTTTCTTCTAAGTTAGATTCTAAATTAATATAATCAAGTACAAACCCCTCTTTTTCCATTAAATTATAAACTCTTTTTAGTTCAAGAACTTTTTTAGGAATAACATTATTAGCTAAAGCAAGCACTGATGGTACTTCTTCTAAAACTACTTTCATATGTTTAACCATATTTTCAACAGAATGCACTATATTAACTACATCGTCATAATTCTTTTGAGTCATATTATGTTCAAAATCAATAAATCTTTTTTGAATGTTTTCAAACTGCAATTCAATAGTTTTAGTTAATTCTCCATAATTTTCTTTATTTTGATCAAAATATGCATTTAATTGCCTATATACAGTTTTAACTTCTGTAATAATGGCTCTATTTTTTTCTTCACTAGTTGTAATTTCTTTTAAGCGTTCTAAAATTGAAAAAGAATAATTTTTAAGTTCATATGCTTCTATCTCTAAAGCAATTATTTTAGTATTTAATTCCTTAAATTTCTTTTGTTCTAAAAGTAAATCAGATTCTAAAATCATATCTGTTAGATATGCGATTTTTTCATTTTTAATATCATCTACTTCCTTTTTATAATGATTTACTTGCATCTCAATATTTTTATCTTCCATGCTTGCTTTTGCTCGTTCAAATTCTTTTAACAATTCAGAATTTATTAATTCATTTGTCATAGTTTCTATATCTGATAAAATATCTTTATATTTTGACGTTTTTTTATTTATATAAATAACAATAGTAATAATAATTAATATTATTAATACAAAAAGTGTAGTAAAAAATAAGATTAAACTATCCATATTGCCCTCCATTATTATAATTTTATCATAAGATTTAATAAATGGATATATTTTTAGTCAAATTTAAGTCTTTTTTATTAGTATTTATTGACATTATGTAGCATAAATATTATAATAATCATGTTTGAAATTATCAGCGTTGTTATATATTTTATAATGTGATCACATAAAGGTTAGTAGTATTGCTGAGTATGAACACGAAAGTGACACCCTATAAATGAGTATGATAACCTTAATTTTAAATAAAATTAAGGAGGAATTATGGCAAGATATACAGGTCCAGCATACAAAAAATCAAGATATGTTGGTATATCACTTACTGAAACAGGCAAGGAATTAGCAAAAAGACCTTATAGACCAGGTCAACACGGACAAAGAAGAAGAAAAGTTTCTGGTTATGGTGTCCAATTAATTGAAAAACAAAAAGTTCGTTTTATGTATGGTTTAAATGAAAAACAATTTAGAAGATTATTTGACAATACTAAAAACATTCCAGGTGTTCATGCTGAAAACTTTTTAAAAGCTCTTGAAACAAGACTTGATAATGTTATTTATAGAATGGGAATTGCAACTACTAGACGTGCTGCAAGACAAGTTGTAAATCATGGACATATTTTAGTTAATGGTAAAAAAGTTGATATTCCATCGTATAGAGTTAAACCTGGAGATACAATTAGTGTTCGTGAAAGTTCTCGTGAACACAAAGCAATAGTAGATTCAATTGAGGCTAACATTAAGGTTCCAGAATTTGTTACTTTTGATAAAAGTAAAATGGAAGGTATATTTGTTAGATTACCTGAAAGAAGCGAACTTAATAGTGAAATTAATGAATCATTAATAATTGAATTCTACAGTAGATAAAAAAGATAGTAAAAACTATCTTTTTTTGTTATAATTAGGATGGTGATAATATGTTATTTTATATTTTAGGTATAGTTGGTTTAGTTTTTATTATAGGTTTAATAATTTTTAAGTTAAAATCAGAATATACTTTATATGGTGGTAAAGTTGATGAATGTGTTAAAAGGTTGGAAGATAAACCTTATAATTTTAGTGAAGTAGAAGTTCTTGAAACATTAATAAGTGAAAATATTAAATCTCATTTTTATGAAAAAATAAATATTAAAGAATTTGAAAAATCTAAACAAGATATATTTGAATTTCATAAGAAAATAATTCAAATTAAAAAAACAATTGATACAACTATACATGAAAACCCAAAACTAAAAAATTTAAATGAATTTCAAGTAATATATTCTAGTTTTGAAAAAGATTATGTATATTTTATTTCATTGTGTAATTATTATAATGATAGTATTTCTGTTTTAAATAAAATGTTACATAAATTTCCAACTAATTTAATTGGTAAATTATTAGGTTATAAAGACAAAAAATTTTTTTAATCATAAATTGTTGACTTTTTCATATATTAGTGTAAAATAACTTCATATTTAAAAAAGGAGATTTTATGGATATTTTTAAACAAGCATCAATTCTTGCTAATTATACAACAGCCTCTGTTTTTTCACACATTGCTGGTCAAAATCTTAATGACTGGAAAACAATTGAAAAAAATTTTAGATATGCAAATGATAATAGCAGGGACTATATATTTAAACAAATACAAAAAAACGATAAAGATAATTTAGAATATATGAGAATTGTAGCTAACCACATAAATGATATTAAAAATTATAATTTGACTAGAAATAATTTAGATTTATTTACTATCTTATTTGTTGATGCATTAAGTACTAAATACAAATTAGGAATTTACAAAAAATATAATAACAATTTACTTGCAAATTTAAATAATAAATTCAGACAAGATATGTTAGGAAATTTAAAAAAAGAAATTCTTGAAAATAATATTTAAAAAATTAATGAAGAAATTTATTATTTAGAATAAAATAGAAATTTTGATGAAAAATTCTTTAATTTAAAAGTTAAAACTAAAAAATTATAATAAAAAACACTTAATTTAAATATTAAGTGTTTTTTTATTAAAATTTTAAAATTGAATATTTTTTCTTTCCACGTTTTAATACAGCATATGTATTATAATATGTAGTTTCTTTATTAATTAGCTGATCTTCTTTATTAACTTTTATATTATTTAAATATATAGCTCCATTATTAATAAACTCCCTTGCTTCTCTTTTAGAAGATGCTAATTTGGTTAATATTAATGCATCTATTATGTTTATGTCAGTATCAATATTAGTTATATCTAAATTTTTAAAAGCTGTGTCCATTTGATTAAGTGTTAATAAAGAAAGATCTCCACTAAATAATGCATCTGTAATAGTAATAGCTGTTTCATATTCTTTTACTTCATGAAGATTAATTATTATATCTTTTGCTAATTCTTTTTGTGCAATTCTAAAATGAGGTGATATTTTATGTTCTTTTTCTATTTTTTCTATTTTTTCCTTACTTAAAAAAGTGAATTTTTTTAAATATTCAATAACTTTGTCATCTTCAGAATTTATAAAAAATTGATATAATTCATAAGGAGTAGTTTTATTTTTATCAAGCCAAACTGTACCTGATTCAGTTTTACCGAATTTAGAGCCATCTTTTTTAGTTATAAGTGGTATAGTCATTACATATACCTTTTTATCATTACCACGAGATTTATGAATTAAATCTAGACCTGATATTATATTACCCCATTGATCAGAACCACCAATTTGAAGTGTACAATTATAATTATCATAAAGATACATAAAATCTAAGGCTTGTAAAATCATATAAGAAAATTCAGTATATGTAATTCCTATATCTAATCTTCTTTTAACAGTTTCTTTATTAATCATATAGTTTATAGGGAAATTTTTACCATAATCACGTAAAAAATCTATCACGTTAATATTAGTTATCCAATCCATATTATTAACTATAGTTATGTTAGGAATTAACTTTTCAATTTGTTCTTTAATACATTTAAAATTATGATTTAATTCTTCCTTAGATATCATTGAACGTTCAGATGTAGGTCTAGGATCACCAATCAATCCAGTTCCTCCACCAACTAAAATTATTGGATTATGCCCTGCATTTTGTAGTCTTTTTGCAACCATTAATGAAGCATAATGACCAATATGAAGACTATCTGCTGTTGGATCTGTTCCTAAATAAAAGGTAAGGCCACCATTATTGACTTTATCTATTAACTCCTCATGACTTATATTAGCTACTAAATCTCTATATATTAAATCATCATATGTTTTCATACTACCTCCTTTTAAAAAAATCACTTTACGTGATTTTATTTTTCCTTAACTTCTTTAGCAAGTTTTTGAACTTTTACACTAATTTTATCAGCTATTTCTTTTAGTTTTGGAATGCCTTCATTTTTAGCATATTCTGATAATTCAGTAGATTTAACTTTTAAATTTTGGAATTGTTCTTTTGAAATACTTATAACTTTTTCTTTATCTAAAGTTGCTAATTCTTTTTTCAATTCTTCAGCTTTTTTAATAAATGCTTCTTTAACATCAATATCTTGAGCTTTACTTATTAATTCTTCACTTAAATCTTTTAAATCTTTTCTAAGTTCACTTCCTTTTTTTGGGGCAAATAACATACCAGCAACTGCTCCAACTGCTAAACCAATAGCAAATTTACGATTTTTTTTCATAATCTCACTCTCTCTTTCTCAATACTAATTTTACCACTTTATTAACAAATTTTAAAGTACTAATTTTGTCGATTACTGCATTTACAAAATCAAGTTTATCTTGAACATCATCTAAAATTGAATTAGCCATTTTTAAACTCTTTAAAAGTTCCTTTAAAAGCATTATAACCTGTCCTATTATTATTACCCCACCAAGAGCAGCAATAACTCCCAAGATGTTATAAATTAAATTAATTGTCATTTGAATCTTCTTCCTCCTTATACATTTCGTTTATTAAATTATAAATATCAAATTCTGCTGTATTTTCATTTATTTTTTTAATAATTTCATCTTTTGGGATTTCACTTATTGTCAAATCATGCATATCAATCGTTTTATTAAACTTTGAATCATCATCTTTATCTAAAAGTTCATCAAAGATTAAAGTTTCTTTCTTTTTCTTAAAATCTTTTTTAGGGATTATCATTGTATCAAAAGCAAGCTTTCTAGCTTGATCTACATTTAAACTTCTACTATTATTAATATTCATAGGAGTAACTGGTTTAGTCTTTTCATCATTTTTATTAACTACACCATGAATCGGTGAAATAATGGGTGTTGGTTTAAATTTCTTTTCACAAATTTGTTTTTTTGAAACTGATTTTTCAACAATAGGCGCTGTTGTTTGAACAATAGGAACTTCTTCTTCAAAATCTTCATCATCAAAAAATACAGGAAAATTCCTTTTCGGTTCTTTTTCTTTTTTTTCTGTTGATTTTTCTTTTTCTTCTTTAATTTTTTCAATAACATCAACATCTTCAGTTACTGACAAAAAAGAATCTTTAATCTTTGATAAAATATTCATATATCCTCCTACTTTAAATCCATTAATTCTTCATAATCATAATTATTATTATTTTCAGGGTTGTAATCAAGAAATTGATTTTCTTCATTTTCATCTAGTTCTTCAAATAATTTAAATTTTTCAACTGTTCCTTTGTTAGAATTTGTAAAATTAATTTTTTCTATAACTTCATCGTTATATTTAACACTTAATAAAATACAACTTACTTTTTCTATAATATTATTTAAATTATGTTTTTTAACAATTCCTTCTATAGTGGAATAATTATATGAAAATACAATATAATACTTACCTTGTTTCTTCTTTATTTGAATATAACCTTTTTTATCATTATATTCAAATGTAGAGGAATACTTAATTTTTTCATTTTCTACATATTTAAATTCTGATTTTTGATAGTACCCTGTTAAATCAACATATAAATATAAACTTTCACCTAAGTAATGTAACTCATCATTTGCATTATTATTATGAACAATACTAACATCTATAGGTTTATAATAACTATAACCAATTCTGTCTACATTATGATTAAGTTTATCTACATGTATTAAATTAATTATTTCTTCATAATTAGAAATATCAATTTTTTCAATACTACACCCAGTAATTAAAATAATACTAAATAATAAAATTATACTTTTTTTCACAAATCACCTACTTAATAGTATTATATCAAAATATATTAAAATAATAAATACTAAATTGATTTATATGCTTCTAAACGATATATTGGTCCTAATTTTGAAAATTTTGTTTCATATTCTGTTACTATATTGTTAAAATCAATATCCTCATGTAAGTTAACAGATATATTTTTTAATGTATACCCATAAGTACTTAGTGATTCTATACTATATTCAAATAAATTTTTATTATCAGTTTTTTGATATATAATACAGTCCTTTTTAAAAAAATTATCATAAAGTTTTAAAAAATCATGACTTGTTAATCTTCGCCTGTGATGTTTATTTTTATGCCAAGGATCAGAAAAGTTTAAGTATAATATTTCAATTTTATTTTTGAAATATTCATTTATATCAGTAGCATCAATACATAAAAATTTTAAATTTGAAATATTTTCGTTTTCTATTTTTTTAAGACCTTTATATAAAACGCTTGCATATTTTTCAATGCCAATAAAAAATTTATCTGGATTTTGCTTTGCCATTTCAATTAGAAAATCACATTTACCACATCCAATTTCTAAATGAATTGGCACATCTATTTCATTAATGTTAAATTTAGTATATTCATTATTTTCAACATATTTAGGAGCACCTTTTATATTTTTTAATCTCATGTAAACACCTACAATCCATTAATATAATATCACAAAATAATACTTAATCAAATAAAAAAAGCTTGTTTTTTACAAACTTTTAATATAATTTATTTAATTCAAAATTGTTGTTAAAATTTCTAAATTTTCTTCCATAAGATCAATATAATCCTTATTTTTATCTTCAGAAGTTTTAACACTTAAATTATGTAATATAACTTTGCTTGATTTTGTATCTTGCATTATTACTACTGCTGGTGAACACGGTATATTTTGTTCGAAAGCAACATATTTTATATTTTTTTTATTCATAGTTTTAATTATTTCATTGATTTCAGAAATACTAGGATCTTTTGAATGAGCTTCATCTTTAATAGCAATACTTGTTATCCCATATTTATCTAAATGTTTAAAAGAATCATGAGTTACAACAAATGTATCAATTTTAGTATTTTCTAAATTTGAAGTATATTTTTCATCTAATTGTGTTAATTCATCTTTTAAACTATCATAATTAGAATTGATTATTTCTTTAAAATTAGGATACTTTTCTAATAATGTTGTTTTAATTATTTTAGCTATTTCAATCATATTAATTGGGTCAATCCAAATATGATGATTTTCATGTTCATGATTCTCTTCAGTTTCACGCCCTTCAAACATACTACCAACTTCTAATATATTAACACTTTCATTAGTTACTGCCTTTGCAATAGATTTTCCAGATGGTTCTAAATTAAGACCTAAATATATAAACATATCAGATTCAATTACATTGTTAATAACTGAAACTGTAGGTTCATAAGTATGAGCATCTCCATCAAGAGGAATAATACTTTCAACATTAATTTTATCACCAATTAAATATTTTGTAATATATTCTATTGGATATATAGTTGTATAAATTGTATTTTCTTCTTCTATTTTAGAATCATTAGTACATCCTACTAATAATATCAAACTTAATATTATAATTATTTTTTTCATTCTATTCCTTTCCTAAGTAAAGTTAATCCAAAAACTATTACATTAACTAGTACTATAGTAGCACCACTAGGTATATTTAAATAATATGAAAGTGTCATACCAAGTATTATTGAAAATAAACTAATTATCATAGATATTATTACAACACCTTTATAACTATTACTTAACTTTAAAGCTGTACTTACAGGAATTACTATTAAAGACGATATTAATAAAGCTCCCATTATTCTAACACCTAAAGAAATAATGACTGCTATTACAATAATAAATATATAATTAATTTTTTTTGAATTAATACCAATATATTTACAATAATTTTCATCAATTGATAAGGCTACAATTTTATTATAAAACAATTTATAACTAATTAAAATAAATATTAAAATTCCACCTAATAAATATACATCTTGCATAGTTGATGTAAGAATTGTTCCAAATAATAAAGAATTAAAATCTGTATTAAATCCTCCTGCAAGAGATGTGAAAATTAAACTTAAACTAAGGCCTAAAGACATAATTATTGGTATTGCTACATCTTTATAGTTTGTATAACTTTCTCTTATTTTTTGTACAATTAAACTACTAGAAATTGCAAATATCACTCCAAAAATAATTGGAGAAATTGTAACTGAGTATATTTTTGCTAAATACATTCCAAAACTAATACCACCAATTGTATTGTGACTAATTGCCTCTGTAATAACACTTAATCTTCTTGATACAATATACACTCCAATTATTGGTGCGATTATACCAAAAAGTATACCAACTAAGTAAGCACTTCTTAAATATTCATATCTTATTAAATCTTGTATTAAATTCATACTATCACCTTTTTATCCATATCAAGATGAACTGTTGCATATTTATCAATTTTTTCATAAGCATGACTTATTACAATTATAGTAAGCCCTTTTTTATTTAATTCCTTTAAAAATTTATAAAGTTTTTCTTCATTAGCATTATCTATTCCAATATCAGGTTCATCTAATATAAGTAGCTTTACATTATTTAAAATACTACGTGCTATAAAAACTCTTCTTGCTTCTCCTCCAGATAATCTATTGATATTTGTATTTTTAAATTTCAAAATATTTAGCTTTTTTAATACATTATTAATTTCACTAGTTTTAGAACAAAAAGAATTTAGAAATTCATTAACAGTTATTGGAAATTCATTACTTTGAAAATCTGTTGTTTGAGGAACATATCCAATTTCCTTAAAGTTTTTAAATTTCTTTATATCAATGCCATTTATAAATATTGTTTTATTTTCCACTATTAAATCTTTTAATATACACTTAATTAATGTTGATTTACCACTACCATTATGGCCAGTTATAATTAAAAAATCTTTATTGTTAATTTTTAAGTTGAATTTTTTTAGAATAAAATCATTTTTATATTTAAAATTTAGATTTTTTATTTCTAAGTTCATAAATAATTCCTCCTACTAAAAGATTTCCTACAATTAACAAAGAAATAATTTCTATTATGTAATTTTTTTTAGGTTTTGTTTTTTCTTCAGTTAGTTCTTTTTCAACATCATCAGCATTTAATGCATTAATATCTTCAAATTGATCTTTGTATTCATCTTTTATGAAAACACCATAATCTGTAGCATAAAACATATTATTTTTATTTTCATACTGTAATTCTGCATTTATATTGACAGAAGTACCATCTTTAAAATTTACAATAATGACTTGAGTATTCTCTTCATTTTGAACGATATTTTTAATATCTTTAGCAGGATAATTATAAAGACCTACTAAACCTGATATATCGATATATAAATATTTATTAGTTTGAATAATATATATATAATCTTCATAATCATAATCATAAATCTTAAATTTATGAATGAAATATTTTTCATTAACTACTTCTTCATTTGGAAGATATTGTGAAAACACATCATGAGCTGCACATGCATCAAGTTTTGGAATACATATTATTAAATACACTAAAATAAATATTTTTTTCATACTTAATATTATATCATACTTTTGTTTTTTTGATATCTAAATTTTAAAAAGGCTTCTCCAAAAATCAAAAATATACATATATATAATATTATTTTAATATTACCTATAAATATAAATATAAACATTAAAATACAACGAGATATATTATAAAAATATTCTAAGGCTAAATTATATGAGAAAGTTTCATGACTAGAACTTAATACAAAAATATTTCTTATCATTGAAAAATCATGTATTTTAAATATTATTCCTTCTATAAGAGCAAAAATTAAAAATAAATATGGTTGATTTATACTAAGTTTTAAAGTTATTATAAGAGTTAAAAGTATACTTGATATTGCAAGTAAATCCTTCTTTTTATCAATTTTATTAGTTATAAAATATGTAGCAATTACACTAGTTATACCAATTATTAAATTAAAAAAACCTATATATTCAAAACTATCTTTAACTTCATTAAATATATATAAGGGAAGTATTGATATAAAAATTAATTTACCTTGGTCTAAAAAAAGAAGTATTTTATTGTGATAATCTATACCTTTTAAAATATTTTGTATATTTTCATTTGTATTTTCAATTTTTTCGTTAATTAAAAACAAAGGAATTAATCCTAATAACGATATTATAAAAGATGTTCCAATTAGTACATTTATTGAAAAAATATCTAATACAAAAGCACCAATTAATGATGTTGGTATTACTGCTATTGAGCTTACTATTATTATTAATTTTGCCGAATCCTTGCTATGTTTTGTGTCTAAAAAAGTAAATATATATCTATTTTTTGCCAATATATAAAGATAAGTATAAATAGTTTGTAATATACTAAATATTCCTAAATTTAAAATTGAATTATCTGAGTACTTTAAAAATACAAAAGATATACAAAGTAATATGTTACTTATTAGTAATAAACTAATATGTTTGAATTTATTTTCTAGTTTTGGAAACAAACGTAAAATAAAAAAAGATAAAATATAACGACTTAAAAAATATATTAAAATTAGTCTTGAATTATACCCTTTATCATTTAAAAATATAATTGTAAAAGGTTCTATTAAAGTTTTAGAAAATAATGTAAAACTTAAAAAAATTAAAGTTTTTGTTTTGTTTGTCATTATATCACCATTTTTAATATGGTTTATTATTTAGTAAATATAATTAAAGTTATATAATTTTAATTAACTAGTTTTATTTTTTTATTTATAAATTTTATAGTGTATAATGAATTATGGTGATATTATGTTTAAATATTCTTTAGATAATAAAAGATACCATACTTTAAATTATTATTTTAAAAATCATTTTAATTCAAAGGTTTTTAAAGTTAGTTTAAATGGTGATTTTAATTGTCCAAATATTGATGGAAAAGTTGGATATGGTGGTTGTATTTATTGTAAAAATGGTAGCGGAGATTTTGCCGGAAAAAAAAGTGATTCAATTACTATTCAATTTAATAATATTAAAAGTATGATGCATAAAAAATGGCCTAAAGCTAAATATATTGCTTATTTTCAAGCTAATACTAATACATATGCACCTTTAAAAAAGTTAAAAGAAAAATATGAAGAAGCACTTTCTTTAGATGGTGTTATTGGCTTATCAATTTCTACAAGATGCGATTGTATTGAAGATGATATTTTAAAATATTTAAAAGAATTAAATAAAAGAACGCATCTAATTGTTGAACTTGGTCTTGGTTCTATTCATGATAAAAGTGCCAGACTTACTAATAGATGTCATGATTTAAAGTCATTTGAAAATATGATTATTAAATTAAATAGTTGTAATATTAAAACAGTTGTTCATATTATTAATGGTATTCCAAACGAAACAAAAAAGGAAATGATTGAAACAGTTAAATATTTAAACAATCTTGATATTTGGGGAATTAAAATTCATATGTTACATATTTTAAAAGGAACTGGCCTTGCTACTTTATATAATAAAACAAATTTTCATATATTAACTAAAGAAGAATATGTAGACATAGTTTGTAATCAATTAGAGTATTTAAATGAAAAAATCGTAATTAATAGAATTACTGGAGATCCTAAAATAGATGACCTTATCGAACCTAAATGGATTACTAAAAAATTTTGTCTTTTAAATGATATTGATAAAAATTTAGTTGAAAATAATACTTATCAAGGAAAAAAATTAAATATAAGATAAACTATAATTTATTTAGGCATATTGTAGTATAGAGGGTATTATGAAAATTGTTATATTAAGTGGTGGTTTAAGTAATGAAAGAGAAGTTTCAATTAATTCTAGTAAAAAATTGAAACTGCACTTAAAGAAAATGGACATAATGTTATTAATATAGATTTAGGTAAAGATATTTTTAATCCTGATGATGCTTTTAAAAAAGATTTAATTCAAAATGAGGATATTGTTGAAATTGGACAAAATGTAATAAATGTATGTAAAAAAAGTGATTTGGCTTTCCTTGGACTTCATGGTTCTATTAGAGAAGATGGAAGATTGCAAGCTTTACTTGATTTAAATAATATTAAATATACTGGGAGTAATTATAGAGGAAGTTTACTTGCCATGGATAAGTATTTATCTAAATTGATTGCTACTAATAATAGTGTGCCTACACCAAAACTTGAAATATATAAAGAAAATAAAGAAGAAATTATTAATAAAATAGGATTCCCTATGGTTATAAAAACAAATATATTAAAGGTCGCGCTACTGAAATTTGTCCTGCTAAAATTAATGAAAATATTTCAAAAAAGATGTGTAATTATGGATTAATTATGCACAAAATGCTAGGTTTAGAAATATATTCTAGATTAGATTTTTTACTTAAAGGTGAAGATTTATATTTCTTAGAAGCAAACTCGTTGCCAGGAATGACAAATACCAGCTTACCTCCTCAAGAAGCAAAATCCATAGGAATAAGTTTTAATGAATTATGTGAAGAAATAGTTAATTTATCTATATAAAAAACAAGGAATAAATAGTTTCCTTGTTTTTAAATACTTATTTTTCTAATATTTACAATATTACCAGCATATTCATCATAAAGTCCAAAATTACCTAAAATTTTACCACCTTTATAGTTTTTAAATTTTCTAGTATCAATAACAAATTCAAGTACTGAATTATCTACTCTATGATAACATCCATTATAAGTATGAGCATCACTTTTAGCTTCAACTTTTACTACTTTAAGTACTTTTCCAGAACTTAAAGTAAATTCATACATAGATCCAATTGGCCCAAAATATGATCCAAGTGCAATTCCTATTATATCTTTATTTTCTTTATGTTTTAATAGACCCGTAGTAGAATCTACTATCATATTATTTTTAATATATTTATATTGTTTACTTTTAGTGTTAGTAATAGCTTTATAATCCATATATGTCTTAATTGAACTATTTGAACAAATTTCAATAGATTCGCTTTCATATTCTTGAATAAAAGTTTCAACATCTAATTGTTTATTTAAATTAACATTTTCAGAAGAAAATGTTATAGGTTTTTCAGCAGATATAGGTCTATTTATAATGATAAAACTAAACACACATATATAAATACTTATATACACAATTAATTTTTTTGGTACGTAATCCATTTCATGACCTCCATTCATACCACGTTTATAGTACCATAAAATAATTAAAAAGTCAAAATTTATGTAAAGTTATATATATCCTTTGTAGCAACTAAAATACTTTGTTATAATAATAAATTAAAAAGAAAAAAGGCATGCCTTTTTCATTCAAATACAAATTGTGTTGTATATAATTCTTTATATAAACCTTCTTCTTGTAATAATTGTTCATGACTTCCTTGTTGAAGAATTTGTCCGTCTTTTAATACAAGTATAATATCTGCGTTTAAAATTGTTTTAAGTCTATGTGCAATTACAAAACTTGTTCTACCATGAATAACATTATCCATAGCCTTTTGTATTTTAGCTTCAGTTACAGTATCTACATTACTTGTAGCTTCATCTAAAATTAGAAGAGATGGATTTATTAAAATTGTTCTAGCAATAGAAAGTAATTGTTTTTGTCCTGTTGAAAATAAACTAGTTGAATTATTTATAACAGTATCATACTTTTCATCAAGAGTTTCAATGTAATCGTGCAATTTAGCAAGTTTTGCAGTTTGAATTATCTCTTGGTCACTTACATTATCAACACCATAAGCTATATTATCTCTTATTGTTCCAGAAAAAATAACTGAATCTTGAAGTACAATACCTATATTTTTTCTAAGGGTTTCTATTTCTATTTCATTAATATTTATACCATCAAATAGAATTTCACCACTATTAACATCATAAAATCTATTAAGTAAATTCATAATTGTAGTTTTACCTGATCCTGTTGGTCCTACTATGGCAAAAGTTTGTCCTTTTTTAACATCAAAAGTTAAATCTTTTAAAACCATTTTATCATCATTATAACCAAAATTAACATTTTTAAATTCTACTTTACCTTCTATAGAGTCAATTTTAATTGGATTTTTTGATATATAAAGTTCAGATTGTTCTTCTTTAACTTCACTAACTCTCTTAGCACCAGATACACCAAGTTGTAAAATACTATATTGTGAAGAAATTTGATTAAATGGTTGGAAAAATCTTTGAGTAAATGTAATAAATGTAACAAGTAATCCTATTTCAAAAGCTCCATTTACTACAAGCCTACTACCTATTAATATTACAAGAGCTGTTGCTATTAACATAAATCCTAAATTAATAGGAATTAGTAATCCCGAATATACTTCACCTTTAAGAGAATTTTCTGCTAAATCATCTGCAAAAGGCAAGAAATTTTCATAAACTTTTTCTTCTACACCATTACTGATATTTGCTTTTTGTCCTGCAAGTTGTTCATCTATATATCCATTTAAAGCACCTAATTTTACTTGTCTTTTACTAACAAATGCATTTGCTTTTCTAATAATAATTGTTATTATTAAAATCAATACCAATGCCATACAAATTATTATTGTAGCAAGTTCTACATTTTCTTTAAACATTGTATAAGTTATATATCCAAGCAATATTAATGAAGACATAACTTGAACTAGGCTTTGTGTAATAAATGTTGAAATATTATCCATATCATTTGTAAATATAGATAAAATATCACCATCATTTCTACTATCAAAGAATCTAATAGATAAATCATGTAATTTCTTAAATAAATCAATTTTCATTAAATAACTACTTTTACTAGCTATATATGCCATTGAAAGTGTGTAAATATAAATTGAAATAACTAAAATAGCTACTGCTACAATAAAATTTTTAATATTATCAGAAAATACATTATTTACTTTTTCTTTATCTAATAATAGTAATTCTTTTATAGTAAATCCTGTTTTTTCTTTAAATTCTTTACTAGACATATTTTGTTCTTGATTTGAAAGCAATTTAGATAATTCTTCTTCTGATTTCAATTTAATCATGTTTTCAAAATCATTCATTGATATTTTTGGAATATTTTGTTCTACATATTTTTTATTAATGTCTTTTAAAATATCTTCCTTTTGTTTGTAAACACTTTCTACTAAAGCTACATTTGTTACGTTAGTAATAGAATTCCCCATAATTTTAGGAGTTTTTACTTGAAAGTAAACAGATATAAAGATAAATAATATTGAAAATATTAATATTATTTTTTGTTTACTTAAGTAAGTAAAAATATATTTTAATCCTTTCATATTATTTCTCCCTTCCTTTTTGTGAATCATAAATTTCTTTATAAACATTGCAAGTATTTACTAAATTTTTATGATTATCAAAAGCTATTAAACTTCCTTCATCTAAAACTATAATTTTATCTGCATTAACTACTGAAGAAATTTTTTGTGAAATGATAATTTTTGTACATTTTTCAAATGTATTATCTAATCCTTGTTTAACAAGTTTTTCACTTTTTGCATCTAATGCACTAGTTGAATCATCTAAAATTAAAATCTTTGGATTTTTAACGAGACCTCTTGCAATTGATATTCTTTGTTTTTGTCCCCCGGAGAAGTTAACTCCTCTTTGCATTACTTTTGAGTTATATCCATATCCAAGAGTTTCAATAAATTCGTGAGCTTGTGCAATTTTAGCAGAACTTTCAATTTCTTTATTATTAGCATTTAATCTACCATCTTTGATATTTAATCCAACTGTTCCTGAAAATAATATTGATTTTTGCAAAACTGTTGATATAGAATTTCTAAGTACATTTTTAGGTATTTTTTTAATATTAACTCCATCAATTAATATTTCTCCACTATCACAATCAAATAATCTTGAAACTAGATTAGCAAGTGTACTTTTACCTGAACCTGTAGAGCCCACTATTCCAATTGTTTGCCCTTTTTTAATTTTAAAACTAATATCATGAAGTGAATTTTCATTATCATGTGGGTATTTAAAGCTAACATTTTTAAATTCTATATTACCTTTAATAGATTTAATGCCCGTTTTATTATATTTCATTTTAGATTTGTGATTTAAAATCTCATTAATTCTTTTACTTGATGCACTAGCGCGACCTACTTGCATCATTAACATTCCACCTATTAATAACGCCATTAAAATTAAATTTAAATAATTAAGAAAGGAAACCATATCTCCAATTACATTTACATTTTCTACAATTAAAGGTTTAGAGAACACTAAAACTACTACTATTGTAATGTTTGCTACAAATTGAATTACTGGAATTAATGTTGCAAAATTTCTACCAATTGAAAAATTTAAATCTGCAAGATTTTTATTTTCTTTACCAAATTTTTTAATTTCTTTTTCTTCTTGAACAAAGGATTTTATTACTCTAATTCCTTCAAAATTTTCTTTTATAGTTGAATTAACTTTATCAAGATTTTTTTGAAATTTACTAAATTTAGGCAACGTAAATTTACTAATAAAAATATTTACTATAAGTATAATAATAACTTCTACTATAATTATCCACCAAAGCTTTGGTAAAACTAATATTGCAAGAATAAAAGCTCCAATAAATAGTAGTGGAATTCTAATTAAAGATTGAAATCCCATCATTATTAATGATTGAATTTGAGTCATATCATTGGTTAATCTAACTACTAAGTTTGATGATTCAAAAGATTCAATATCAGCATATGAAAATTGTTGTATTTTTTTAAATGTATCTTTTCTCATATCATTTACTGATTTAATTGCAATTTTTGAAGATATTATCGTATTTATAATACCCGCAATAAGACCAATTACTGCAATAATAATTAAAATTGTTCCATATTTATTAATAATATCTAAATCTGGATTTTGAATACCATTTGCATCTACATTCATAATACCATCATTTATGATTATAGAAAGAATTTTTGGTTGAGCTAGTGAAGTAAATACCATCACAGCTACTAAAAATAGTGAAAAAAAAACTTGTTTTTTATATTTTTTAATATATTTAAACATTACTACCTCCCTGTTATTTTAATGTCCACGCTATAATACTAGCATTTTCTGACCACAAAATCAATCAAATAATTATATGTTTTTAATTTATTATATATGAAAAAAATACCTAAAAATAAGTATTTTAATAATGTTTAAAAATTATACTATTTAATACATTTTGTTATATTATAATTTAATAACTTTTTTGCTTTATCATCAGGTAAATTTAATGAAAAGTCATTATTTAATTGTAAAAGTTCAAAAATATAATCAGATTTTTTTAATAAATAATCATAATATGAATTTTTATCTAATATTATTTTAAATTCATAGTTTTTACCAGTCTTTGTATTTTGTATATTATAATTTCTTATATTGTTATTTTTTTCAAAATTGTTATAATCTTTCATAGTTAAAATCAAATTATTATATGTTACTTGAAGTTCATATAGATTTAAAATGTACTTTTGATGATCATTGTACATCTTAATAATTGCACTATTTATGACCTCTGCGTAATCCCATTCTTTTTTGTTGGTTTTATTAAATAAATAATGAACTATATTTCCATTTTCTTCTTTTTTATATCCTGAAAAAATATAATCGAAAGTTCCAGTAGGTTTTTCAACAGTACATAAAATTTCATTAGTATTTTTAATGTCTCTAATAACTATTGAAGTGTCATAGGAAATACCACAACTAATAAATTTTTTTTAATATTCTTCTTGAAAAACATTTGGATTACTTGGTATTTCCAAAAATTGTGTTATTTTATCCTTTGATTTTTTATCTATATCAAATTTTATTTTATAATCTTTCATATTATCACCATTATTATAATGACATACTTTAAAATAAATTATCAATCAATTCAGAAAAGAAAAATGTATAATTTGATTCTTCTTTTTTTGTAGATTCCATATTACATATTGGGGGAAATAATACGCACCACCAATTATCTCCTTGTGCTTTTCCAATACTAATAACAAGAGATTCATAATAACCTTCATTATAATTTACTTTACTAAATTCTTTTTGGGGAAAGTAATTTAAACCAAAGTGAATGTCATAATTCATGTTATAACTATTTTCTTTAAAAATTTTTTGAATATTTTCATCTATATAATCTAAATTATCTTGAACTATTACTCTTGATTCATAAATATCTTTTGCACTAGTTATTTTATCGAAAATGTTTTCTTCTAAAAAACTTTTAACTTCAGTCTTAACTTTAATATCTTTTTTTGAATTTGAATTTGGTATAACACGTATTCTTATTGCTTCATCTGGAATTATATCACTACTTGCAAGTAATCCTAATACTGACGGAAAAGCAAATAAAACAAATAAAATTATAGTAAATATTTTTTTCATATCAACACCTCTATCTTAATATTGGAATAAAAAAAAAGATTTTATTCATTAAATTTATAAATGAATAAAAATCTATCTTTATTACTTAAATCTTTTATTATGCTTATTTGTATATTTTCTAAATATTGAGATGCTATTAGTTTAATTAATTTTCCTTGTTTATAACTAATTTCAAAAGCAATAATAAATTCTTCCTTTAAAAATTTAGAACAATTTTTTAAAATTTCTTCATAAAAGTACAATCCATTATTATTTGCAAAAAGAGCTAAGTGAGGTTCATTATTATATACTTTATTATCTATAACTTCATTATATCCAATATAAGGTGGATTTGAAACTATACAATCATATTTTTTAGTTATATTTTCAAATAAGTTACTTTGAATAATTGTAACTTTAGAATTTAAATTTTTTTTATTTATATTAGCAATCTTTAATGCTTTTTTACTAATATCAGAAATATCTATATTATTAGAAGTTTCTTTATCAAGAGTTATCCCAATAGCACCACTACCTGTGCATAAATCTAAAATATCAATTTTCTTATTAAAATATTTATTAATATCCTCAATTAAATAATTTACTAATTCTTCAGTTTCAAATCTAGGTATTAAAACATCTTTGTTCACTATAAAGTCATAACCATAAAAATTTGTATTTCCAACAATATATTGAAGTGGTTTACCTTTTTCATATTGCTTTAAATATTTATTTAGTTTTAGTTTATCATCTAAATCAAGAGTATCTTTTTTAATTCCATATTTTATTAAATATTCTTTAGGATTAATCATTTTCTCCAGCTAATTTTAATTTAATATCTTCATTAATAAGTGCATCAATTAAATCTTGCATTCTACCATCAATTATTCTATCTAAGTTCATATTAGTGTAACCAATTCTATGATCTGTTAATCTATTTTGTGGATAATTATAAGTCCTTATTTTTTCACTTCTATCTCCAGTACCAATTTTAGATTTTCTTTCAGTATCAATTTTTTCACATCTTTCTCGTTCCATTTGTTCAAAAACTCTAGATTTCAATAATTTTATTGCTTTTTCTCTATTTTTAATTTGGCTTCTTTCAGTTTGAGAATAAACAACTATACCAGTTGGAATATGTGTCATTCTAACTGCAGAGTCAGTAGTGTTAACTGATTGTCCACCTGCACCACTACTTCTACAAACTTCAGTTTTAATATCACCTTCATTAATTTCAAAATCAACTTCTTCAAGTTCTGGCATAATTAAAACTGTTGCGGTTGATGTATGAACTCTACCTTGTGTTTCAGTTTGAGGAACTCTTTGTACTCTATGAGCACCACTTTCATATTTGAAAATTGAATAAGCACCCTCACCTTTTATCATAAATTGAATTTCAGAAAAACCTCCACTACTTCCATCAGTACTACCTAAAATTTCGGTTTTAAAACCTTTAGTCTCAGCATATTTATTATACATTCTAAATAAATCACCTGCAAAAATATTAGCTTCATCTCCTCCGGCAGCTCCGCGAATTTCAACAATAATATTTTTATCATCATTATCATCTTTTGGAAGTAATAATATTTCAAGATTAGAAAGAATAGTTTCTAATTTAGGTTTAAGAAAATCGATTTCTTCTTGACCCATTTGAGCAAGATCAGGTTCATTAAGCATTTCTTTTGCAGTTTCTATATCATTACTTGTATTTAAATATTCTATATATTTGTTATATATAGGTTCTAATTTTTTAATTTCTTTTTGTAATTCAGTCATTTTTTGAAGATCATTAAAAACCTCAGGCGTTCCTTGAGAATTTAATAATTCTTCATATTTTGATTTAGTTACTTCTAATCTATCAAACATAAAATCTCCTCTTAGTTAACATTATACACTAAAAAAATAAAAAGGACTACTCATCTTCATCCTCATCAGTTATAATATTTAAATCTTTTAATTCATCTTCTTCAACATCGTCATTATTAGTTTTGTCTTCATTATCATCTGCATATTCTTCAGGTTCTTCTTCGTCTTCAAAAACTTGAAAATCAATATCTTCATCTTCATTATCATCAATATTATTTGAAAAATTAAATTTAGCTCTTTGGCGTAAATCATATACACCAGGTGAAATATTTAAAAATCTTTTGTCATCAGTTAAAAGACCAAAAACTTCCCCAAAAAGTTCACTATCTTCTGAATCAAGGTCTAACAAAGTACAAAGTTTATTAAAAAGCTCCATAAAAGTAAAACTTCTTTTTTCTGATTTCATGTATTCAAAAACTATATCTTTATAATTCATTAGTTCAAGTTCATCTTTACTTAAATTTTCTAAAACCATAATTCCTCCTAATTCAATATATTTAGTTCATATATATAACTTGAAATTATATCAATTCCTAATATTAAATCATATTCAATATAAATATAATTTTTTTCATTTTCATATTTTTTAGTATATGTACAGACGTTAATAAATTGACTATATTTTTTTAAAAAATACTCACCTTTTATCTTTTTTCCTAACTCAAAGTTTAATTTCATTCTAATTTCGTCATTTTTACGAAAAATACTAAAATTATTTTTAATATTTAATAAAACTGAAGTTTTATCACCTTCTAAATATATAATTTCATCATTTTTCATAGTACTATTATAGACATTAGAATCGACATTGTTTTCAGTAATATTTTTAATAGTTACTTGTATTTTTTTTTCCATTAGATACCTCTGTACTTATGTAATATTAACATAAAAATTAAAATTTTCAATACGTAATTTAATAAAAAAACTTTTTTTCTTGATTTTTTATAATTTTTGTAATATGATATTATTTCGTTAAGGAGGTTCTATGACTCAAGTATATATAAATAACTCAATAAATTTATCAATTTTAAAAAATAAACTTGGTTTTTTATATGGTAAAATTTCAACAGAAGATAATAATGTAATTTTTGATATTAAGGGTTTATATAGTTCAAAAGATCACAGCATGTTTGATGATTGTTTAATTGATGGTGTAGAAATGGAAAAAATTTTTTTTCCTAATAAATTAATCGGAATGTGTTTTTTAGATGAAGATAAACAAAATAGTTATTTTAAATTTGAAAACAATAATACAAATAAAATATTTATAAATTGTGATGAAAATAACGGAATTTGCTCATATTATATAGATGAAGAGAATAATATTCATAAGATTAAATCTTTATCAACGAAGTATTAATAATTTTTATAGGTAAGTATACTAAATTTATAATATAATTTACTTAGTAGGTGATAACTATGAAATATAAAAAATTAAAATAGATATATAATAGATATTGATAAAGGACAAAAAATTTTAAAAACAATTAAAGATTTTTGTATAAAAAAATATTACACTAGATAAAATTAATGGACTTGTTTCTGTAAATGATATTACTATTGGTCTTTTTAATACAGTAACTAAAGAATATAATTCAAAAAATTTAAAAAAGATTTTAAGCGTGTCTTTTTAAAAGGAAATATTTCCACAATGAATAATGATGCATATTTACATATTCATATTGCAGTTTCTGATAAAACTTATAGCGTTATTACAATTCATTTACTTGTGAATTATATTTAGAAAAATTTTAAGATACAGTTAAAAGAAAATTTAATGAAGAAATAAGACTTAATTTATATAAATTTAATTAAAAACTGCAACAGCAGTTTTTCTATTATAGACATATTTTAATTTTTCATTCATAGAATTTAGTGGTGAATAATATGTTTAATGTAGGAAATTTAGTTACACGTAATTCTTATGATAATGATACACTTTTTAAAATAACTTCTATAAAAGGAAATATAGCTATTTTAAAAGGTGTTGAAGTTAGATTAATAGTTGATAGTCAGCTAAATGATTTAAAAATTTATGATGTGGAAATTAAAAACAAGGAAACTTTAGAACGTGATGAAGAAATAGATATAAATGATTTTTTGCCTAGTGATCGTTCAACATACTTTTATATACCTGGTAAAATACTTCACATTGATGGAGATACTGAGTACTTAAATCGTTGTTTAAAGTTTTACAAAAAATCTAATGTTAGTGCGACTGGATTGTGTATGAAAGAAACAGATTTAGAAGAAAACATTATAAAAGAACTTGAAACACATAAACCAGATATTTTAGTTATTACGGGACATGATTTTTTATATAAATTTTCTAATAGTGGTGATATCTCAAATTATAAAAACAGTTTGAATTTTGTAAAAGGCGTTAGACAAGCTAGAAATTATGAAAGAAGTCAAGATAAATTAATTATAATCGCTGGAGCATGTCAATCTGATTATGAGGAATTAATTAAAAATGGTGCAAATTTTGCATCTAGTCCTAAAAGAGTCAATATTCATGCTTTAGACCCAGCTATAATTGCCTGCCTTGTTAGTCTATCTGAAAAAAACGAAGATATTGATTTAATAGGAATTATTAATAAAACAAAATATAAAGATAAAGGTATTGGTGGTATTAAAACAAGGGGAACAATGTATGTTGGATATCCCAAATAAAAGGAGGAACATGGATTTAAATATAATAAAAAATGAAATAATAAAAAATAAAGGTAAAAAAGTTAAAATTATACATAATGGAAGTAGAAATAAAGTAGAAATTTATGAAGGTTATATTTATGCTGTGTATCCCCAAATATTTAGTATTATGACTAATAGTAATAACTATGTTCAAACAAGAAGTTTCTCTTATAATGACGTTTTATCAAAAACAATTGAAATTTATGTGTAATTTTGTGTAAATTTTATAAATACTCTTGAACAAGGATTTTAAGTATTATAAAATAAACTTGGAGGATAGAGAACATGGAAATTACAAATGTAAATATTCACAAAATTGAAAAAGAAGGATCAAAGGTAAAAGCTATTGCATCAGTACTTTTAGATAATTGTTTTGCTGTTCATGATATTAGGGTTTTAGAAAATAATGAAGGCGAACTATTTATTGCTATGCCAAGTAGAAAAACAAGTGCTGGTTCATATAGAGATATCGCACATCCTATTAATCCAGAAACTAGAAAAGTTTTTGAAGAAAAAATTCTTAGTGAGTATAAAAATGTAGCTTAATGTAGGTTACTTTTTTTAATATAAATAAATTTAGTTCATATCTTTTACTAAGGAGTGATAGAATATGGACAAATTAATCGCACAAACAAATATCGGTCATACGATAAATTTGAATGAAAGAAAAAGTTTAATTATTAGTGGTATTAAAAAAATAGAAAGTTTTGATGAAGAAGAGTTTTTACTTGATACGCTTTTAGGATATTTATTAATTAAAGGTGAGAATCTAGAAATTATTAAATTAGATACACATCAAGGTAACATTTCTTTAAAAGGTAAAATTGATTCATTTAGTTATGTAGATAGTGTAACAAAAAAAGAAAAAGATTCTTCAATATTTGAGAAGTTATTTAAATAATGAATTTATATTTACAAATACAATCTTTAATTTTTTCTTTTATTTACGGTATTTTTTTCTATATAACTTTTTGGTTTTCAAATAGAATATTAGATTTTAAAAAAGAAAAAAAAGAAATTATATATAATTTATTGTTTTCTATTAATCATGTATTATTATATTTTATAATACTTAAAAGCATTAACAGGGGATCTTTACACTTATATTTTTTAATTTTATTTTCAATTGGGTTCTTAGTTGGAAAATATATATGCGCTTTTTGGAAGAAAAAAATGTAAATTTTGTGTAAATAATACTTTTATTTTTATGTAAAATATGTTAGACTCTACTTTAGAGGTAGTATATGAATAAAAAGAGTAAAGCAAAAACTAATTTTAATCGAAATCTTTTAGATATTTCTGCTATTGGGATTGCAGCATTTATGAGTTTTTTAATAATTAATGATGTAATTAAAATACATAATCTTAATGACAAGACAAATCTAATTGAAGAAAACTTAAGTTTAGCAAAGGAAGAAAACGAAAATCTTAAAACAACAATTGTTAAACTCCAAGATAATGATTATTTATCAAAATTTGCTAGAGAAAAATTGCTTTACTCAAAAGAGAATGAATTAATTATTAATAGTGTAGAATAAATTAAGGGTTTTTACCTTTTTTAATTGCAAAATTCTTATTTTTTATGTAGAATTATACTAGGTGATGATATGGATAAGCAAAAAGAATATATTTTTAATAATTTAAATATACAATTAGGAGATTATTTAGTAGTGGCTGTGTCAGGTGGACCAGATTCTATGGCACTTCTTCATTTTATAAATTCTTTAAAAGATGATTTAGGAGTAAATATTGTATGTTCTCACGTAAATCATAATATACGCGAGGAAAGCAAAGAAGAACGAAAATTTGTAGAACAATTTTGTTTAGAAAATTTTATTGTTTTTGAAAGCATGACAATTGCTGAATATGGAGAAGATAACTTTCATAATGAAGCAAGAAAAAAGAGGTATAACTTCTTTGATAACGTAGTAAATAAGTATGATGCTAAATATTTATTTACTGCTCATCATGCTGATGACTTAATGGAAACAATACTTATGAGAATTTCAAGAGGAGCAACTTTAAAAGGATATGCTGGTTTTGGAAAAAATGTTAGATTTAATAATTATACAGTTATTAGACCTTTTTTTGAAATTACAAAAAAAGAAGTATTTAAATATATAAATGAACATAAATTAGAATATAAACAAGATGCTTCTAATAACAAAGATATTTATACAAGAAATAGATATAGAAAGTATATGATACCTTTTTTAAAAAATGAAGATGCTAATATTCATTTAAAATTTATTAAATTTAGTAATATTTTAGCTGATTATAGTGATTATTTTGATAGACTTGTTGAAGAAATTATTGAAACAAGTTTTAAAGATAATGTATTAGATTTAAAAAAATATTCGAAAATTGATTTTTTGTTGCAAAGAAAAGTACTATTTTATATTTTAGAACATATTTATCAAGATGATTTAATTCTTATTAATGATAATCATGTAGAATTACTAGAAAATTTAATAAGTTCTGACAAACCAAATACATTTATTAATTTACCAAATGATTTAAAAGTAACTAAGGAATATAATAAACTTTATTTTAGTGACTGTTATATGGAAGATGATTATGAAGTTATGCTTAGTGAAAGTGTTAAACTTCCAAATCAAATGATGATTGAAATTTTAAAACATGATTTTCCTATTAATGGTAATGATTTATGTAGATTAAGTGCTGAAGATGTTGTTTTTCCACTTAATGTAAGGCCAAGACGCAA
>JBKDZI010000031.1:0-5138 GCA_047971215.1 Bacilli bacterium
GCATCAACTTGATTAAAAGTAATATTTAAATCATCCCTATGTGTTCGAAACTTTGTCTGCTTTGTAATTATATCTCGCTCTTTATTCTCTTCACGTAAGTCTATTATTTCTTCAATAGTTAAATTTTTAACATTACTTTTATAAATTAATTCTATCTGATCATTTTCTTTAGTAATATTAATAAATATTTTATTTAAATATTTATTAATATGAGTAATAAATATCTCTCGCTGTTTTGCAATTAATAGCATTAATTCACTTAGTTTATCATTAATTACTGCTAATAATTCTAAATTAAGTTCTTTAGCTTTAAATAAAGCATTTCGATCTTTTATTAATTTATTGTAATTATTAAGATTAATTAAATATCCTTTATTAATTTTACTTAATTCACTATCAATAAACTTTCTTCTATCTTTAGGAGAGTTAATTAAAAAATTTAAATCACCAGGATGAAATACAATAGATTGAAATAAACCAATAAATTCACTAGAACTTTTAATTAAACTCTGGTTTTTAAAATAATTTCTACCTAGATTACTAATTGTGATTCTTAAATTGAAATCAATAAATTTTCCATCAATTATTGCATACTCACTACCCTGCTTAATTAAATCATTATTACTATTAGTTCTAAAAGATTTAGTGCTTGATAATAAGGCAATACTTTCTAATAAATTAGTTTTACCAATACCATTATCACCGATTATAACTGTTGTATTATGATTAAATTCTAAACAGTATTCTTGATAGTTACGATAATTTCTAACTTTTAATTTTTCAATAATCATAAAATTTGAAATTCTTTACCTTCAATAATTACTAAATCATCAGCATATAATTTTTTTCCTCTACGATTTTCTATTTGATTATTTACTTTAATATCTAATTTCTTTACGGCAAATTTAGCTTCTGAACCATTACTAATAAAACCACTTAATTTTAATAATTGACCTAAAGTAATATATTCTTTATTCAAATGAATTTTTTCCATAAATTTACCTCTATTTTCCTTATTTATTATATCATAAAAATAGATAATAATACATTTTTGTTTGATTTAAGAAACAAAAAAGACTAAGTAGTACTTTTAGTCTCTTTTTATAATTATTTCTTAAATAGCTTAAAATCAATTAATAAGTACGAACTGGCACAATTAACTGTAAAGTTGAATCATTTTCAATATCCCTAATAACAAAAGGCTTCATATCAGTTGTAAATTCAATACTAACTTTATTGGTATTTAAATATCTAACTGCATCATAAACATACTTACCTAAAAAAGAAATAGAAATAGGATCACCCTGATAATTTTCATATAACAATTCTTCTTTTGAAGAACCAATTTTTTGCGAATTACTAGAAACAATAGCCTCACTAGAAGATAGAGTTAATTTAACAACAGCAATTCCATCATTTTTAATAAAAGAAGCTCGATCAATAGCATTTAAAATATCTTGAGAGTTTAAAGTTAGCTTAGAAGTAAAACTAATTGGAATTAATTTAGAAGTATCAGGATATTTACCATCGATTAATCTACTTTGAATTATAGTATTAGAAAACTCAAATTGAATTTTTTTATCAGTAACAAAGAAAGAAACATTACCCTCATGATCTAAAATTTTAGCAACATCATTTAATATTTTTGCAGGAATTGTAACATTAAAATCATATAAGTTATCTACCCTTATAACTTTTTTTGCTAAACGAAAAGAATCAGTACAAACAGCTTCTAATATTCCCTCTTCACTTTTAAAATTCACTCCAGTTAAAATTGGTCTATTTTCTTTATCACTTGCGGCAAAAGTAGTACTTTCAATTACATTTCTTAAAATATTACTGTCGATAGAAATAGATTTATTTCCTTTTTCAAAATCAATATTAGGATAATCATTAGCATTAATCGCATTAATTTTAAATTCTGAACTATCGCCACTAATTTTTACAAGATTTCCATCAATAATTTCAAAATTAATAAAATCACTATCAATTTTTCTTACTACACCTAAAGTTTTAGCTTCAATAACAATAGTACCACCTTCTTCTATTATTAAGTTATCATCAGCATTAATAATATTTTTAATTGAAACTTCAGAATCACTTCCTGTTAAAATTAATTTATCATTTTCTCCAACACCCATTATTCCTCACAATGATGGTAATGGTGAATTTGAAGAAATAGCTTTTTGGACAATATTACTTGAATTATTAATAATATTTTTTTTGATTTTGAAGTTCATAATGTTTCTCCTTACAATAAATATTTATATCTTTATTATTATTAGTACTGTGACTAATGTGAATAACTAGTTAATAGATATATATAATACCTATATTTTACCAAAACAAATTGTGAATTAATAGTGATTAAAGTAAAAACTTTTCTTCAATTTGTTTAATAGCTAATTTTACATCTTTTTCATTTCTAATAGAATTTTCAATTTTATTAATACCTTTTATCACAGTAGAGTGATCTTTACCACCAAAATTTTCGCCAATTTCTTTAAAAGAAATATCTAAATGGCGACGACATAAAAACATTGCAATATGACGAGCAAAACTGATATTGCTTTGTCGTGATTTACTCTCAATTTGACCTTTAGATAAGCCATAATAATTTTTAACAGCATTTTTAATAGATTTTGTATTTAAATCTTTTTTAGAGCCTCTAGTGGAATTATTTAAAATATTAACTGCAAAGACAAAATCTATTTTTTCTTTCTCTGAATTAATTAAATTAAATATTAATAAATTAAGAGTCCCTTCAATTTTTCTAACATCACTAGAATAATGAGTTGCGATATAATCAATTACATCATCATCAATATCTAAATCCATAGTTTTTTTATCAATTTTACTTTTAATAATACGAACTGCAGTTTCATACTCAGGCTGAATTATATTAGTAGTTAAACCAGAGACAAAGCGAGATACTAATCTCTCTTCAATACCACTGATTTCCTCAGGAGCTCTATCACTAGTTAAAATAATTTGTTTTTTATTATTAACTAAAGTATTGAAAATATGAAAAAATATTTCTACAGATTTCTTTTTATCAGATAAAAATTGTATTTCATCAAATAATAAAATATCAGCCGAACACAAAAAGCGACGATATTCATCTAAATTAGTTTTACCAATATTTTTACTAGATTTAAAAACTCCATCAACAAAATCTGCAGCAGTAATAAAAATAACATTTAAATTAGAGTTTTCATTTTTTAAATAATTTCCCGCAGCATGTAATAAATGAGTTTTACCTAAGCCAGAATCACCATAAATAAATAAGGGATTATAAAATTCTCCTGGATTGACACAAGATGCTAAAACCGCATTCCTTGATAATTTATTACTCTCACCAATAATAAAATTATCAAAAGTATACTCAGGATTTAGATTAATCACTGAAGAATCATATTTATTATCATTGTTTACACTTAAATCTTCTTCTTGGTTTAGTGCCTTTATTTCAGATTCTAAAGAAATCTGGCAGACAATATCACTTTCTAAAAAAGTAGATAAAACTCTAGATAATAAAAGATCATCTTTTGCCAATACTTGTTTGGAAATAAAATCATTAACCGTAATAACAGCAATATTATCACTTATGCTATATAGTTTACTCTCTGCAAAATAAGTATCAAAAGCGGTTTTTTCAATATTACCACTCTCTTTAATTGTAACTAAAGTTTTTTTCCATAGATTTTCTAATAATATTCCTGAATTACTGATAATCTTATCCCCCTAATTTGTATTATTATAATATGCTAAATTAAGCTAAATTACTATGAAAAATTTAGTATTTAAGACTTGTGTGAATAGTTATTCACATTATTTATGGCTTAAAGTGAGATAACTAATAGTGATTAGAAGTTATTCACAATTATTCACAAAATGAATTTGTTTACTTATTATCTGTGAATTTAAATTTTGTTACTTGTAGTGAATCATAAAAAGCTATTTCACAAGTTTTCAACTAAAAACAAAGTTCAAAAGTCATTATTTATTTAATATTAATTTAATTATTCACATATTCACAATTAAGTGAAGTGAATAAATTTTTAGTGTGAGTTGTTAAGTGGTAAAAATTAAAGATTTACTAATATTGACAAAATCATTTCAATATTACTATTAAAAAACTAAATAATATTCTATAATACAATAAATGGTAAAGGAGAATAATATTATGAAATTAGTATTAGCAATAGTATCAAGTGAAGATAGCATGTCTTTAATTGAAGAATTAAATAAAAATCAATATCAAGTAACAAAACTCGCAACTACAGGAGGCTTTTTAAAAGCTGGAAATACAACTTTAATAATCGGTGTAGATGATAATAAAGTAGATGAAGTATTTGAAATAATTGAGAAAGAAAGTAGTAGAAGAACTGAAATAATAACTTCAAATTCTTCTTATGATATTGGCCGTTTCGCAACTTTCCCTATTGAGGTTCAAGTTGGTGGAGCAACAGTCTTTGTTATGGATATTGAACAATTCAAAAAAATATAAAAAAATAAATTTGTACAAAATAATATAATTTGATATAATAATGGTGAGAGAGGAGAACACCATGGCTATTGTTTGGTTTAAAGAAGATAAAGATTTATTTGTTACACTTAGTAAAAATAATATTATTTTAAATAAAGAGTGTGATAAATTACTTGAGGATTACGGTTATTGTATTTTAGGCTATGATAAAAATGCCATCTATCTCAAACCGGTTTTTTATCTATCTGTCGATCAAAATGAAATTTCTGAGAAAGTTTATAAAATGACATCAACAATTTCATATTTAAGAGTATCTTGTACTGATTTTTTAAGTATAATTACTAAAGTTTTTTCACTAGATTTAGATAATAATCAAAAGTTTTTAGCGAAGTGGTCTGAAGATGACAAATTATTAGAAATAATTATTAAAGATAATGGGGGTGAGTAAATCATGAGTTTGGACATTTGGATATGGGTATGGGTAGGTTTGTTTTTATTATTGATAGGCTTTGAAATATTTACTTATAATATCGATGTTATTTGGTATATAGTTGGAGCATTAGATGCGATGATTATGGCAATACTTAAGGTAAACTATATTATCCAAATATGTGCTTTCTTTGATGTTTCAACTAATTTATTAGCTCTA
>JBKDZI010000032.1:0-9013 GCA_047971215.1 Bacilli bacterium
AGTAACTTCAAAAGATAACATTATTTCAATAGCAGGTGTTATAGGGTCATTAGAATCTTCAGTTACAAGTAGTACTAAAAACATTATTATTGAATGTGGTCTATTTGATAAAGTTCAGGTTCGAAAAACTAGTAAAAAAACTATTAGAACTGAAGCAAGTATTAGATTTGAAAAAGGTATAGACTTTACAATGATGGAAACTTCAATTGAAAAAGCATGCAAATTATTATCGGATTTTGGTGATGTTTTAAGTGATACAATTGTCTATAATAATTTAGATATTAAGGAAACAAAAATTGAACTTGATTATGATTATATAAATAAAATTATTGGTATAATTATTCCACTTGAAGAAATAAAAACAATATTAACTAATTTAGATTTTAAATATACGATTGAAGAAAAAACATTTATTATAACTCCTCCATCTCATAAAATGGATATGACGAGAAAAGAAGATATAATTGAAGAAATAGTAAGAATTTATGGATATGATAATATACCTGGAATTATGCCTAGTTTAGGGCTTACAATTGGTAAATTAAACTATATTCAAACTTTATTAAATACTACAAAGCATTATTTTGTTTCAAAAGGATTTAATGAAACACTTACATATACGCTTACAAAACAAGAAAACTTATATATGTTTGGAAATGATGAAAAGTCAATAAATATTGTCAATCAAATGAGTGAAAATAGAAAATATTTACGAAAAAATATTATTCCTTCATTAATTGAGGTATTTGAATATAATAAAAAGAGAAAAAATGAAAACTTATCTTTATTTGAACTTAGTTGGACTTATACAAAAGAAAATTATTTTCCAGAACTTGCTATTTTGATGAGTGGAAATCATATATTAAATTCTTGGTCAAATAATGGTATTAAAGTTGATTTCTTTGTTCTAAAAGGTATATTGGAAAAATACTTTGATTATATTGGGCTTAGCGGTAGACTTTCATTTAAAACTGTTGCAAATGTAGGATTACATCCATATATTTCTTCAAATATTTATGTTGATAATAGAGAAATTGGTTTTATAGGTAAAGTTCATCCTTCAATTACAAAAGATAATTTATTTGTATGTAATATAAACTTGCAAATTCTTAGCGAAATTAAAGTTCGTGATATTAAATATAAAGAAATTCCTAAATTTCCAAGTATTGAAAAGGATTTCGCATTTATTATTGATGAAAATATTGAATCAGAAGAAATTATCAAAGTAATTAAAAAAACCTGTGGTAGAATTTTAACTGCTGTTTATGTATTTGATGTTTATGAAGGCGCTAATTTGGAAAAAGGAACTAAATCCCTAGCATTTAAACTAACATTTACAGATTCTTCTAAAACACTTACAAATGAAGAAGTTTTAGATATATTTAATAAAACGATTAGTGAAGTATCAAATAAATTTAATGCAACACTTAGAAACAATTAAAATGGCAAAATAGCCATTTTTTATTTCATGTTGTTTTTAATAATTTGACAATAATTTGTTTTTTCTAAATTCGAAGAGTTATTCCAAAGTATTTCAAAAAATACTCCAAGTCCTGGTAATAAAATTTCATTTTCATTATTCACACTTTCTTCCACACTTTTTACCAAAATATCTACAGAATCCTCTTTGAAGTTTTGCTTAATATTTCTTCTAACTTCACTATCCATAAAAACACCTCTTTCAAGACTAGTATAAATGTTATTTCAAAATTTATACTATTATTGTAAATGACAAGGATTTTTGATATAATTTTCATAGAATGAAAGAGGTTTTGTATATGAATAAAAAAGGTTTTACATTAGTAGAAATTTTAGTTACACTTGTTATTCTTGGCATAATTGTTTTATTGGTAAGTCCAAAGATACTTAATGTGCTTGATAAAACACATCAAGATGCTTATAATAATCAAAAGAAATTGATTGAATCTACTGCTGTAATGTATGCAGGAGAGAATAAAAAAAATATTGAATTTGTAGATGGAACTAGTCAAATAACTTTACTACAATTAGCAAATGAAGGTTACATTGAACTTCCAGTTAAAAATTATTTACTTGATGAAAATTATAATGAAAATACAACTATAACAATTACGAAACATAAAAATTATTATACTGCTGTTTTAAATGACTAATTGAAAGTAGGGTTTATGATAATTGATGAAATAAAATTTAATGTAAATATTGTAAAGAAGAAACAAAAGAAAACATATCTTAGAGTTGAAAAAAATAATATAAACATATCCACACCAATTTTTAATACGAAAAAAACTATTGATAAGATTAATTTGGATAATAAAGCATTTATATTAAAGCAATATAATAAATATAAAAATACTGAAGATTTTGTATATTATTTAGGAAAAAAATTCAATAAAATTGATTCGACAAAATTAAATGTTGATTATGAAAGTAATATATTTTATTATACTGAAAAATTATTTAATAAACTCACTAAAAATATTTTAGAAGATAGATATAAAGAGTGCTTTAAAAATTTTAAAGAAAAGGATAAAATTGTTCCACTTAAAATTAGAAAAATGAAAACAAGGCATGGAGTTTGCAATTTAACTAAAAATTATATTACTTTAAACTTTGATTTAATAATGTATGACTTTAAATCAATTGATTATGTGATATATCATGAGTTTTGTCATTTAGTTCATCCAAATCATAGTAGTGATTTTTGGAATTTAGTAAAAACATATGTAAAAAATTATAGAGATATTAAAAAAGCAATGAAGGAGGTATAAATGATTATTAAAAGTATAAATAACAAAATAGTAAAAGATTTATGCAAATTAAACCAAAAAAAATATCGATTTCAAACTAAAGAATTTTTAGTTGAAGGAAAACATTTAGTAGATGAAGCTTTAAAAAATAACATTATTAAAAAAATATTTATTAGAGAAAATTCTAATTTATATTTTGAAAATTCTTATTTTGTTTCAAAAGAAGTAATGAAAAAAATTAGTAATTTAGAATCACCGCCAGAAATCATTGGTCTTTGTAAAATGAATAGTTCAGAAGAAATTATTGGTAATAAAATAGTTATTTTAGATAACTTACAAGATCCAGGTAACTTTGGAACTATTATTAGAAGTGCATCTGCATTTAATATTGATACAATAATAGTAAGTTTAAATACAGTAGATATTTATAGTGAAAAAGTAATAAGAGCTAGTAGTGGTATGTTTTTTAATATAAATATAATAAAAATGGACTTAGAAAGTGCGATTAAAAAACTTAAAAGTAAAAATATTTCAATACTAGGAACTAAAGTAGATGGTGGAACTGATATTAAAGATTTTAATAAAATAGATAGTTTTGCGCTTATTATGGGGAATGAAGGTGCAGGAGTTGATAAGAAATTACTTGATTTATGTGAAAAGTTCGTATATATTAATATGCATAAGAAATGTGAAAGTTTAAATGTAGGTGTAGCTTGTAGTATTATTTTACATCAAATTGATAGGGGATAATTTATGAAATATATTAAAATAGGTAAAATAGTTAATACCCATGGAATAAAAGGGGAAATTCGTCTTCGTTCTAATTTTCAATATAAAGATAAAGTATTTAAAACTAATATGAATATTTTTATAGGAAAAGATAAAGTAAATAAAGTAATCAATACATATAGACCTCATAAAACATTTGATATGATTACTATTAATGGAATAAATAATATAAATGATGTTATTAAATATAAAAGTAAAGATGTTTTTATTAATGAAATTGATTTAATATTAGAAAATAATGAAATATTAATTGAAGATTTAATTGATTATGAAATTTTTAATAATAATGAATTTATTGGAACTGTTGTAAATTTTATGAATAATTCAGCCTATGATTTGTTAATTTTAGACAATGGTAAAAAAATCCCATTTTTAGATGAATTTATAATAAAAATTGAAAAAAAGAAAATTTATGTAAATCTTCCTGAAGGATATTTATGAAAATAGACATAGTAACACTTTTTCCAAAAATGTTTGATGGTTTTTTATCTGAATCTATAATTTCTAGAGCTATTAAAAGCAAATTAGTTGAAGTAAATATACATAATTTAAGAGATTATACTACATATAATCATAATCAAGTAGATGCTACTCCTTATGGTGGTGGTGCTGGTATGGTTTTAATGGTAGAACCTGTTTATAATGCTCTTAGTGCACTTAAAACTAAGGATTCTCTAACTATAATGCTTACTCCTGGAGGAATTACACATAATCAACAATTTGCCAAATCTTTAATAAATGAAAAACATATAATATTATTATGTGGACATTATGAAGGTTTTGATGAGAGAATTAAAAAATATGTAGATGTACTTGTTAGTATTGGAGATTATGTACTTACAGGGGGAGAAATTCCTGCTATGGTTATAAGTGATTCTGTTATTAGATTAATTTCTGGAGTTATAAAAGAAGAATCTCATGAAAAAGAATCCTTTTCTAATAATGTTTTAGATTATCCTATATATACAAAACCAAGAATTTTTGATAATATGGAAGTACCAGAAGTTTTACTTAGTGGTCATCATAAAAATATAGAAAATTATAGAATTAAAGAAGCTCTTAGATTAACTAAAGAAAATAGACCAGATTTGTTAAAGGAGAATTAATATGAAATATGCAGTAGAAAAATACAATGATTTTACTCAAATAATAATTCAAAATGAACTTAATACTGTTGATTTGTCTATGGGTAAAAAACGCATAAATGATTGTATTTGGGTTGAAGTAATTTCTTTTATTGATCCATTTCTAATTAGAATAATTATCATCTCTAGGATTAAAAAGAAATTAACTGATATATTTAATTTATTTGTTGAATGTTCAGATGATGAAGATGATATGATGGGAAGTCAAGCTGGTAGATTTTTAGGTGTAATTGAAAAATTTAAACAAACTATGGAAAGAGAATATGCTCAATTTTTAGAAGAAAATTACGTAAATGAAATTAAAATAAAATTAGGTATTTTAGAAAAACAATTTATAACACGAAATAAACCTAATTTTTCTAATAAGTTTAGGCAATTTCCAAACATTTAAATTATATTATGAGTTAATATAGTAGATTTTATTCAACTATGTTAACTTTTTTTATTTTACTTAAATTTTGTGAATAATCTATTATTTTTATTACCAAAAACTTAGTGGTGATAAAATAATGGGAAAATATAAAGTAGATATTACAGGTTTAAATACTTATAATTTAAAAGAATTAACACAAGATGAAATGAGAGAATTGTTTAAAAATATAAATACTAATCCTTTTGCTAGAGAAAAATTAATTACAGGAAATTATAAATTAGTACTTAGTATATTAAAAAATTATACTCAAAGAAGTGATAATATGGATGATTTATTTCAAATTGGAGTAATCGGTCTTATAAAAGCTATAGATAATTTTGATTTAAAATATAATGTACGATTTTCTACATATGCAGTTCCTATGATTTTAGGAGAAGTAAGAAGATTTTTAAGAGATAATAATCCAATTAAAGTATCAAGATCTTTAAAAGATATTGCATATAAAGCTTTAAAGGCAAAAGATATTCTTACTCAAAATACTGGAAGAGAACCAAATATTGAAGAAATATCAAAAGAAATTGAAATTGACAAGATGGATATTGTAATTGCTTTTGATGCTATGAAAACTCCTGTTTCAATGTATGAACCAATTTATAGCGATGGATCAGATGTAATTTATTTATTAGATCAACTTGAAAATAAAAAAGATATGTATGACTTAGAAACTAAAATCTCCCTTGATAAAGCTTTATCTACTTTAGAAAAGAGAGATTATAATATTTTATTTGATAGATTTATTTATGGAAAAACTCAAGTAGAAATTGCAAGTGAAATAGGTATTAGTCAAGCACAAGTTTCAAGAATTGAAAAAACTGCTATTGAAGATATTAAAAAGAAAATAAAAGGTGTTTAAAAATTTAAAAATTTATTGTATAATTAGTTTGGTGAGAAATATGAATAATAATTATTTAACATTGGTAATAATATTTACAGCAGCATATATTTTTAATATAATAAATCTTGTTTTATTAAATAAAAAAAATCAAAAGTGTAAAAACCAAATACATATTTTAAAAGTTTTATATAAATTAAATGTAAATTATTTTTATGAAGAACTTATGTTAAACTTTGTATTTATAAATTCAATAGTTTCTTTATTAATCGTTATAATAATATTTAATATTGGAAATATTTTTTTAGCCATACTAATATCAATAATATCGTCTATAATATTTTTTATAATTTCTTATTATCTACTTGGAAAAATATATTTAAGAAAACAAAAAATATTAGGATTATAATTTTAGACATATTTAGTCAAATTTTTAATGTATTATATAATTAGGTGATATTTATGAAAGTAAAAGTTTTTGATGAAATGCATGAAAAAGATTTAGAAAATTCTATTAATACATTTTTAGAAGAAAAAAAAGGTATTGATGTAATAGATATCAAATACCAAGTTGCAATTTCAACATATATGAATGAACAAATTTATTGTTTTAGTGGGATGATAATTTACGTATAAATTTTATCATCATTTTTTTTCGATTTTTCCTATAGAATATACCAAAACAAAGGATATTAAAAAAATTAAAATTCCTATAATAAGTTCAAATGTATTTGTCCAAGTTCCTCTAATTATTTTAGGCATTGTAATTATAACAAACCCACAAATAGCATAATAACTATAACTATAAAAGTTTTTTAATAAATAATATATTATATTTGAAATAAATAATGTAGTAATACTAAATCCAATTAATATAAAAGTTAAATTATATAAATAATCAAAAGGAAAGGTCATAATATTTACATATGTATCATAATATCCCATCATTGTAAAAATTACTGTACTACTAATTCCCGGAATTACAGTAGAAAAAGAATATATAATTCCAAGAATTAAATTTTGAATTCCACTAAGTTCATTATATTGAGTTGTATTTGTATTTCCCGATGTTAGCAATAAACTAATACCAATAGTAATAAAAAATGGTATTAAATAGCTTATTTTAAATTTTTCTTTATTAGCTTCTTTCCATAAAAAGGGAATAGTACCAATTATTAAACCAAAAAAGCATAACGAAGTTAAAAATTCATTTTTATCAATAAAATAGTCAATTACATTAGCAAAACTAATAGTACCAATTATAATGCCTAAAGCAATAGGTAGTAAAAATAAAAAGTTATATTTAATATTTTTAAATTTAGATAATTCACTTATGGACTTTATACATTTATTATACAGTCCACTAATAACCATAATTCCACTACCACTAATACCTGGAGCTATATTACCAATTCCAGATAGTAATCCTTTAATAAAATTTATCATAATAACTCCTAACTATTTATAGTTTATGTTTTTAGATCTTAAATTATAACAAAAGAAAAACCCAAAGTTTTTTGAGTTTTTTATATCATATGCAAAGTACTATTAAATGGTTGCTTATTAATATAATTATTATCATTTAAACACATTGATTCAAGTCTTGAAACACGTACTTCTAATCTTCTAATTTGTTTTTCTAATTCTTTAATTGAGTCATCATATGGCATCGGTGAATTAGGATATTGATTTAAAGGTACTATAGGTTGGTTTTGAGGTATCATTTGTCCATTTGGATACATCATGTTTGTTCCTGTATTATTTACATAAGGATACATAGGTGGTGCTACATTCATATATGAATAAGCAGTCATATTTCTATCATTTTTCATAAATACTTACTCCTTTACTACTTTATTATATTGTCAATTAAAAAATTGGTGCATACTGCTTATAAAATTTTAAAATTTAATTATACTAATATATGTAGGAAAAACCTTATTTTTTTGGTATAATTAGTATGGTGATAATATGACAAAAAAGAAAAAACAAAAAAATGATGATAAAAAGAAAACTCCTTCATATTTATATGAAGTTTATGGGTTATTACTTGTAATTTTTCCTTTAATCGCACTTACTATAGATAGTTTTGTTAGTAATGTAATTAAAAACTTTAGTATATTTTTAGTTGGTAGTGCATATGGCATATTATTAATACTTTGTATGTATTTAGGTTTTATAATGATAGTAAAAAGAGAAGTTCCAAAGTTTGATAAAAATAAATTCGTTGGTTTTTTAATTATATCAATTGGATTTTTAGCTTTTATACATTATGATTATGTAAATCAACATGAAGGAGTTGAAATACTTAAAATTACTTTAGATAAATTAATTCAAGGATGGTCAAGTAAAATTTCAAGTGATGTTGGTGGAGGAATGATAGGTGGTGTTTTCTCTGTTATTTTCGTAACATTATTTGGCCTTGAAGGATTAAAAATAATATTTGTTTTATTAGTTATAGTAGGATCAATTTTATTATTCAATGTTTCTATTGGTGAATTATATAATTATTTAATAGAAAAATTAAAAAAGCTTGGACTATTTATAAAAAATGTATTTACTTCTATGACTAAAGATAAAAATATATTTAAGAAAAAAGAAATAAAAATAAATATTATCGAGCAAAATTCTATTGAAAATGAAAATTTAGATGTTGAAAGTAAAAAAGAGGTAGTAACAAAAAGTCCTAGTGAAAAGTTAGAATTAAATGTTAATTATGAACTTCCTACAATTGAATTATTAAATCCAATTGAAAAAACTAATAAAAATAATATTAAAGAAATAGAAACTATGGCAAATCTTTTAATTAATACTTTAGAAGTTTATAATATAAATGCAGAGATTAAAAGAGCAAATGTAGGTCCTACTGTAACTCAATTTGAACTTGAAATAAAGGCTGGTACAAAATTAAATAAATTAACTAGCATTACTAAAGAACTTGCTTTATCTCTTGCAGCTAAAGATGTTAGAATTGAAGCACCAATACCAGGTACTAATCATGTTGGAATTGAAATACCTAATAAAACTAGAACTACAATATGTTTTAAAGATGTTATGGCTAAAATTCCATCTTCTGCAGGCATAC
>JBKDZI010000033.1:0-19990 GCA_047971215.1 Bacilli bacterium
ATGCGATGTATGAAACATCAAGTAATGAGACAGGTGCAACAAGCTGGAACGCAAATTACTCGAGTTTCGCTTACTCTAGTTATTCTTTCTCGCATCGTGGAGGCTATTTCTCGTATCCTAAGGGTGCCGGTGGCTTCTCTTTCCATAGTACTAATGGCATTGCGCATAGTAATCAAAGTACGCGTGTGTCGTTGCAAGTGCAGGCTGGACTTTAGGACAGAATGCACAACTTGAGGAGATTTTAACTTTGGTTGAAATTGACATTCTTGAAAATAGACTGTTCAAGGAGTATTTGAGAATAAAATCACACTTTAATAAAGCCTAGTAAACAGGTGTAAATCAAATCAGGAGTGCGGCCTATTTGGTGCACGGTCTGTGATTTGGTTTACGAGAAATAAAAATAAGTAATTAAAAATAGATAAGCAAACATAAAAATCGTCTTACCACGTATGCGAAGCACAGATGGCAATACGGTGGAAAAATAATATGGATAACTCTTGAGAGAAAAATTATGGAGGCGGAAGCTAAATGCTTGAGTAAAAGATAAAATATCTTTGAGGAAATAATGGTATATAGACAAGAGTCAAACTATATATAGGTTTAAAGTCGTAAACACTCGAACTTCGCTAACTCTAGTAATCCTTTCTCGAATCGTGGAGGCAATTACTCGAATACTACGAATGCCGGTGGCTTCAATTTCAATAGTACTAATGGCAATGCGAATATTAATAATGGCTCTCGCGTTGCTTTGCCACTCCGAAATGAAAATTTTTAAAAAACGATTAAGTCGATAATATAATTTAAATATTTCGAAGAGACTTTTGACCTTTTCATTTATTGAAATAAAATATGAATAGATTAGTAATGTGAGTAAGTTAACTGAAAATGAGAACATCATTAAAAGACAGTATTTTCTTGAATGCTGTCTTTTTATTATATAAAATGAAAACTTTTTATCAATTTATTCAAAAGACTATATAAGTGAATTTAAACTTGAGATGAATTTATGAAGTTAAATGAAAAATATTTTGAGTTGAAGAAAAATGATGATGGTAAGTTATATTTGTTTAAAGTGGTAATTTTTATTTTGGTTTAGGAGAAGATGCTGATTACTTAAACGAAGAATTAAATTTAAAGAAAATATCGTTTACAAAAGAATTAGAAAGAGCTGGATTCCCAATTTCTCAATTTGATAAGTATTCAAAATTTATAAAATTATTAGGTAGAGAATATGTTGTAGTTTTAAATAATAAAGATAGTGTTTTATCAGAAATAAGTAGTATTGATTTTAATGAGGTAAGTGATAGTGATTTAAGAAGTTCAATTAAAAATTGGGTAGAAAGATTAAAAAGTGATGAATAAAAAAGAATTTGAAATACAAATCACTACTATTAGGTTTTTTATTAGAATATCTAAAAATAACAAATATATTAAAAGTAGAAATTATAATGCATGGGTATATAAAATCTATATAATTGAGCAAATGCTTGAAAGGTGGATTATTAGTGTCAAAGAGCATGAAATTAAACATAGATGAGTATTTGACTTTTGATAAATTCCTTAATGCAGAAAAAAGGGCTAGTAATGGTAAAAAGAATAAATTTGAAGTATTAAAATTTAGGTTCAATTTAGAAAATAATTTATATAGTTTAATTGATGATATAAAAGAGGGTAAATACATAAATGGTAAATATAGAGAATTTATTGTAAAAGAGCCAAAGGTTAGAATAATAAAAAGTTTGCCATATAAAGATAGAATTGTTCACCAATGGTATGTTGAGGAATTTATAAAACCTTTTTTGTACCAAGACTAATTAATACTACTTATGCATGTATTAAAAATAGAGGAACTCATAGATGTGTGAATAAATGTCAAGAAATGATTAAATCTGCATATAAGCAATATGGAGATTTTTATGTACTTAAAATGGATATTAGTAAATTTTTTTATAGTATTGATAAAAATGTTTTATATGTTTTACTATCAAAGAAAATAAAAGACGATACTTTATTAAAATTAACTAAAACATTGATATATAGTGATAATGAAAAAGTAGGTATTCCAATTGGTAATTACACTAGTCAGTATTTTGCAAATATTTATATGAATGAATTAGACCATTTTATTAAAGATAAAATAGGCATAAAGTACTATATTAGATATATAGATGATTTTATACTTTTTACTAAAACTAAAGCAGAGGCAATAGTTTTATTTAATGTAATAAATAGTTATTTAAACAATCAATTGAAATTAAATTTAAATCCTAAAAGTAAATATTATCCAATTAAACTTGAAATAGATTTTTGTGGTTATATAATATTTCCATTTCATAAATTAGTGCGAAAAAGGAGTATAATCCAAATGAAGAAGAAAATTAACACTGAACTGAATAAAGATAAATTGCTTGTATCATATAAATCTTTGATTAATCATGTTAAGAATGGTAGTACTTATAATCTTAAAAATAAAATGAATAAAAATATAAGTAAGACACTACTAAAATAATTGAATAATTATAAAACAACTTAAAATTTTTTATCTAATAAAATAGTCTATAATTTATCATATTTTTGTTGTATTTTGTTTATATTTTTACGAAATTAGATTAAAATTTTAAGTGAATTTGTATCTTATTATAAAAACGGAAATTCAAAAAACAACTTATTGATTTTATGTTATATATACTATATAATTTATTTGTGGTTATAATTTACTATGGATGTCTAATAAGTTACCATGTTTATTGTAAATGGTAAAAATAGTTATAAAAATAAATGAGTAATATTTTGAATAAAGTAATTATAATTAGAAATTCATAATTTTTAATAGTAATCGTGATTACCACTCATTTACCACTTAAAAATTGAATTTTTTAAAAAATTCAATTAAACTAAAATAAGTAGCATGAATTGTTGAATAATAAGATTATAAACATTGCGGGAAACTAAATGGTTGGGTATTTAAAAATCTCCTATGCTCTACCATTATATATTTACAATCATTGATAAACAATGATTTTTTTAAATAAAAAGTGTAAATATAAATTATATAGTTTGATTGCATTTCTTTTAATTAAAAGTTATTATATAACATTATAAATATTTAATTAATAATTTTAGAGGGCATTATATGAAAAAAATTTTATCAATTATAATGATTGTAGGCTTATTATTAACAACATCTAACATCTATGCAATTGAAAAAAATTATAAATCATGTATTATATATATAAAACATTTAAGTATTTATAATTTAAATAAAGGAAAATAATTAACTAAAGAACATGTGTAAAAATCTTACAAATAAAAGTGTTGAAGATATTCAATATTTATTTGATAAAATGAAATTTGATTATCTAAATTTAATAAATTATCCAATAAACTAAAAACATTTAATATTATTAATTATATAACTAAAACAATAATATATAACACCAAATTATTAAAAGTTTGATAGAATAAAATACTTATAGAATAAAGGTTAGAAGTAATTTAATTTTACAACAATTGTCATACTCAAAAGATTTTATTAAGATTAAAAATTGTGTAATATATTGACTAGATTTTTAATGTGTATTTATAGTACAATAAATAATAAAGTAGGTGATAATATGAAATACGTTCCACTTCAAATAATTAGTGATTATTCATTACTTGAAAGTCTTATTAAAATAGATGATTTAATTGATTTTGCAAAAAATAATAATATTAAAACTCTTGCACTCACTGATATAAACACTATAAATGGGGCAATTGAATTTTATAATAAATGTTTAAAAAATAGTATAAAACCTATTATAGGAATGAACGTTTATATAGATAATTATAACTTTTTATTGTATGCTAAAAACTATGAGGGATATAAAAATTTATGTAAATTATCAACAATAGCAAGTACAAGAAAATTAAGTAGTAGTGATATAAAAAAATACAATAAACAATTAGTTTGTATTATTCCAATAGAAAATAAAATTTTATATAATGGATTTTGTAAAATTTATGAAATTATATTTATAGGAAGTAATAAATATATACCAGATAATAACTATAACTATATTTATTTAGAAGAAGCCAGATGTTTAACTAAAAAAGAAAATGATTATTTAAAATATATTTATTCTATTAAAAATAACTATATTTTAGAAAATAAAAAACACGATTCAAACTTAAAATTAAATATTTCTTTTTCTGGTAAAATGATAGAAAATACATTTAAATTAAGTGAATTATGTAATTTAGAAATTGAAAAACACACTAATTTAATTCCAAACTTTTTTAAAGATGGAAATCCCGATGAATATTTAAAAGCTTTATCTTTAAAAGGATTAAAGAAACGTTTAAAAGGAAATGTAAATAAAAAATATTTAAAAAGATTAGATTATGAACTTCAAATAATAAAAGAAATGAATTTTAGTAATTATTTTTTAATAGTATTTGATTATGTAAAATATGCTAGATTAAATGACATTTTAACAGAATGTAGAGGTTCAGCATCAGGTGCACTAGTAGCTTATTGTCTTGGAATAACAGATACAGATCCTGTTAAATATGATTTATTATTTGAAAGATTTTTAAATAAAGACCGCATAACTATGCCAGATATTGATTTAGATATTATGGATATTAAAAGAGAAGATCTTTTAAATTATTGTTTAAATAAATATGGAGAAAATCATTTTGCAAAAATTATTACTTATCAAACTTTAAAAGCTAAAGCAGCAATTAGAGATGTAGGTAAAATATTAAAATTACCAGAAAATTTAATAAATCAACTTAGTAAACTTGTAACTTATAATGAAAATGTTCCTCTTTTAGAAATAAAAAAGATAAAAGAATTATGTGATAAATATCCAACTACTAAACAATTAATAGATATTGTAGAAATAATTAAAAATATTAAGAAAAACAATTCAAGTCATGCTGCAGGAGTTGTAATTAGTGATTTAAATTTAAAAGAAATGATGCCTTTAAAACATACTAATTCTGGATTTTTAACTGGATATACAATGGAATATTTAGAAGAACTTGGATTAATTAAAATGGATTTTTTAGGACTTGCTAACCTAACTCATATATACAAAATATGCGAATTAATAAAAGTTAAAAATCCAAAATTTAATTTAAATGAATTAGATTATAATGATAAACAAGTTTATAATATTTTTAAAAATGGAGATACTTTTGGTATATTTCAGTTCGAATCTGAAGGCATGAAAAATTTCTTAAAAAATTTAAAACCAGATAATTTTGATGATTTAGTCGCAGCAATAGCCTTATTTAGACCTGGACCATTTGATTATATTAAAACTTATATAAATAGAAAACACAAAAAAGAAAAAATTGATTATATACATAAAGATTTAGAAAACTTATTAAAACCAACTTTTGGTATATTTATATATCAAGAACAAATAATAAAGGCACTTTCAATTGTGGCATCTTATACTCTGTCTGAATCTGATATCGTAAGACGCGCAATTAGTAAAAAGAAAATGGAAGTATTAACTAAAGAAAAAGAAAAATTTGTATATAGAGCTTTAAAAAATAATTATTCTAAAGAAGATGCTATTAAAATTTTTGATATAATATTAAAATTCGCATCTTATGGTTTTAATAAATCTCACTCTGTAACTTATTCACAACTTGCTTTTAAACTAGCATATCTTAAAACTTATTATTTTTATGAATTTAATTCAATAATGCTTAATAATTATACATCAAATAAAGAAAATAGTGCGATTAATGAAATAAGAAAAAATACTGAAAAATTAAGTTATGTTTCTATAAATAAAAGTACTTTAGAATATATAAATAAAGAAAATGAAGTAATAATGCCATTTACGTCTATTGATAAAGTTAATCAAACACTTACCAAAAATATTATAGAAGAGAGAAAAAATGGAGATTTTGAATCATTTATTGACTTTGTATTTAGAACAAAAAATAAAAATTTATCAAAAGAAGATTATATCAATTTAATTAAAGCTTTTGCTTTTGATGAATTTAGTACCAATAAACAGACTTTGATTAATAATATTGACAAAATTTTATTATATGTAAAAGATGCAACAGACTTTGGAGTAGAATTTACTGAGATGCCTAGACTTAATGAAGAAGATGAATTTGATGAAAATGTATTATCAGAATTTGAAAAATATTCCTATGGCTTTTATATTAATTATGATGTATTAAATAAATATAAAGACAAATATAAAAGTATTAAATACGAAAATTTACAAAACAATATTTCTAAAGACGTATTAATTCTTGGAGTACTAAAATCTAAAAAAGAAATTAAAACTAAAAAAAATAAGGATATGGCATTTATAACTATAGATTTTTGTAACAATAATTTAGATTTAGTAATATTTAGTGAAATTTTTGATAAAGTTAAAAATTTAATAGAAAATGATATTATTTATTTAAAAGGGAAAGTAGAAATTAGAGAGAATAAATATAGTATTATTGTAAATAATATTATTAAATTAAATTAAATCTTGTAGTTTATATATATTTATTGTATAATTATTGAGGAAAAATGAGGTATTTTATGAAAGAAATTAAATTGGTTTGTAGTTTAGGACCATCATCTTGGAATTTAGATGAAATGCATAAAATGATAGAAAATGGTGTTAATATTTTTAGAATTAATATGAGTCATAGTACTATTGATGAAGCTAAAGTTAAAGTAGCAAATGCAAGAATTGTCGCTAAAGAAATGGGAAAGGAAATTCAAATTCTAATTGATAATAAAGGACCTGAAATTAGACTTGGATCTTTTGATAAAAAAACACTATTTGAAAAAGGTGATCGAGTTACTTTTTATTGTGATGCTAGAAAATGTAATAAAGAATTTATATCTGTTGATTATAGTAATCTTTATAAAGATATTGAAGTTGGAAAATTAATTGTAGTAGATGATAAACAAGTTACATTTGAAGTAATAAATATTGTTGGAGAAACAATTGAAACTATTTGCATCATTGGCGGAGTATTAGATTCAAAGAAAACTGTAAATGTTCCAGGTGTATTTTTAAATTTTGATTTTTTAAGCCCAAAAGATAAAGAAGATGCTTTATTTGCTTGTGATATTGAAGCTGATTTTTTAGCTTTATCATTTGTTAGAAGAAAAGAAGATTTAATAAATATTAAAGAAGCTATCAAAAATCATAATTACAAAGGGTTAAATTTAATTTCTAAAATTGAAGATTCATCTGCAATAACTAATATTGAAGAAATAATTAAAGAATCTGATGGTATTATGATAGCTCGCGGTGATTTAGCTGTTAATATCCCTTTTTATGAAGTTCCTTTTGAGCAAAAAAGAATTATTAAATTAAATAAATTAGCAGGTAAATTTACTATAGTAGCAACAGAAATGCTTGCTTCAATGGAAAGTTCTTTTTTTCCAACAAGAGCTGAAACAAGTGATGTTTATAATGCTGTTATAGATGGTGCTGATGCTGTTATGACAAGTGGAGAAACTGCTAATGGTATTCATCCATCTAGAGTTGTTAAATATATGAAAGATATTACAACTTTTGCAGAAAAACAATTATAATTATTTATTTTAAATCATTACTTAACTCAAAAAGTAGTGATTTTTTTATATAAAATTAAAATATATTTGTAAATTTTTATTTAGTTTATATAAAAAAAATGTTGAATTATGTTACTATTAAATAGTAAGAGTATACATAGGAGTTTTATATGAATAAAAAAATGGATTTACTTTAATTGAATTATTATCTGTTGTAATAATTTTAATAATAGCAGTACCAACAGTAATGGATTTAATTAATAGAGTAAATAAAAATGCTTTTAGAGATACAACATATTCAATAATAAAGTTTGCTAAAGCAAATTATACAATGGATAAAATTCATGAAAATATAGAGGAAGTAACATATAACTTTGATAATGGTATTGTAACTTCAACAATTGCAGATAAAACATTAGATATTAAAGGTATATTGCCTACAAAAGGGTATGTTACTGTCTTTGAAGATGGAACTATAGAACTAGTAGTTGAAAATGATACTTTTTGTGGAACTAAGAAAAAGAATTCAACGGATGTGAAAATAAATAAAACGCCTTCTATTGGTTGTACATTAAGTGGACATATAAGTTAGTTAGATACTCCTATTATTCAAATAGATAATGAAAATACAACATATGAAAAAGTTAATGTTACGATTAATTTTCAAAATATTTCTTCTGCTTCAAAAAAGTATAAAATAAATAATGGCGAGTGGCAAGATTATAAAGGTCCTTTTTCTGTGGCAGAAAATTCTATTATTTATGCCATGATTTCTTTTAATGAAATTTTTAATTCTGCCTCTTTAAATATTGATAATATTGTTCCATTAGGTTGGATTGGTATTACTAATGCTACTGAATTAAATTCAATTAAAGAAAATTTAGAAGCTGATTATATTGTTATGAATGATATAGATTTAAGTAATGGTGATTATAAAGAATGGGAACCAATTATAGACTTTTCAGGAACATTAGATGGAAATGGAAAAATAATAAAAGGTTTAAGTGTAACAATTGGATTAGATAATGTTGGATTTATAGGAAAAACAAGTGGACCCCCAACAATCAAAAACATTAGATTTACAGATGTTAATATTAAAGGTAAAAATTTTGTAGGAAGTTTAATAGGTGAAACAGTAAATGAAGGAACAGTTATAGATAATGTAAGTGTAAAAAGAAATATAACAGGTACTTCATATGTAGGAGGACTTATAGGGTTATCTAAAAAATCTAGTACGATTAAAAATTCTTATAATAATATAAACATAACTGCAACTAGTTATTATATAGGAGGTATCATTGGTTATTTAAAATACACAACAATCAAAAATGTATATTCAAGCGGAGCTGTGAAAGGATATTTAAGTCATTCAACTGTAAATCTAGTAATGGGTTATGTATCAGGTTTAACAAAAGAGAACTTATATTGGATAATGAATTCAACAGGAGATATAACTTCAAGACATGCAAGTTTAATAGAAAGTATAGATAAAGCATCAGTTAAATCAAGCTATGAAGGATTTGATTTTGAAAACATTTGGGATACTATAGAAGGAGAAACAACTCCTTATATAAAGGGTATAATGATAGATGAAAAAAATTATTTAAAATAGATACTGCTACAGGATGTTTTAATAAAAAAGAAGAGAATGTTGATAATAATAAAATTGAAGATATTGTAGAAGACAAAACTGTTTTAACTCAAGGTGATTTAAAATTTACTGATCTAAAAATTAATAATATTGGTGCTACTAACTATATTAATGGGACAGTAACTAACTTTGAAGTTGTTGTTGAAGATTTATAATAAATATTAGAGATTAATTAATTTTAATCCTTTTATTTGGTATTTATTTACCTAAATTTCATATAATTAGTTGACACACACGTGCAAAATAATGTATACTTTAGGTGTTGTTAAAACAAAAGAAAGAAGATTATGTCTCACCTGATTACAAATTAATGTGATAGGTTAAAAGCTAATAGTATGTTTTAAATACTTTATTTTGCTTTATAGAGACATTGGTATAATGTCTTTTTATATTTATTGGAGGTGCTTTATAGCAAAACAAGAGGGAAATCTAATTAACGAAAAAATACGCTGTAGAACTGTTATAGTAATTGGTCCTAAAGGTGAAAAGCTTGGGGAAAAATCAAAAAATGATGCATTAAAACTTGCAGAAGTTTCGGGTTTTGATTTAGTTCTTATGAATGAAAATCCTAGTGGTATTGGAATTTGTAAATTAATGGATTATAATAAGTACAATTACGAAAGAAAAAGAAAACAAAAAGAATCTAAAAAAATTCAAAGATCTAAAAATGTTGAAACTAAAGAATTTAGAGTTTCACATAAAATAGACGTTAATGATTTTGAAACAAAGTTAAAAAATGCAAGAAAAGCTATTGAAAAAGGTAATAAAGTTAAACTTACTATGAGGTTTTATGGTAGAGAAATTATTCATAATGAACTTGGTAAGGTTGTTTTAAAGAAATTTGCAGATGCATTAAATGATATTGCGGTAATTGAATCAAGAGCTAAAATGGAAGGGCGTAGTATGGTAATGCTACTATCTCCAGAGAAAAAATAAGATAAGTAGGAGGTTTTATGAAAAAAGTTAAAACTAAAAAATTCAAAGCTAAAAGCTGGAAATTAGCTGCTAAAAAATTGAAAAAAACTAAAGGTGGAATCAAAATTGGTTTAATAGGAACTAACCATAATACTGGAAAAAAATCTAGAAGAATTAATAAAAGAAATTCAGGTTCTGGAATGTTATCAAAAGCTGATAGTAATAGATTGAAAGATTTTTTATAATTTAAGGATAGGAGGAATAAAATATGCCAAGAGTTAAAGGTGGAACTGTTGCAAGAAACAGACGTAAAAAAATATTAAAAGAAGCAAAAGGATATTTCGGTTCAAAACATAGATTATTTAAAACTGCAAATGAACAAGTAATGCATTCAGGTGTTTATGCATATAGAGATAGAAAACAAAACAAAAGAAACTTTAGAAAATTATGGATTGTTAGAATTAATGCTGCTTGTCGTGAAGAAGGAATTAGTTATTCTAAATTTATTAATGGACTTACAAAATTAGATATAAATATAAATAGAAAAATGCTTTCTGAAATGGCAATTAATGATGAAAAGTCATTTAAAGATTTAGTTTCACAAGTTAAAGCAATTAAATAATTAATATAAACTGTTAATAAGCAGTTTTTTTGTATAATTCCTTATATAAAGGAGTGATTTTATGAAAGTTGAGCTTATAAAAAAAGTATATATTTTAGAAAATGGGAAATTTAATAAAACAAAAGCATTAAATTTTTCAGGAAAAGTAGCAGGAATTTGTTATAGTAAAGATGGTTTTAAATAATGAAAAAGTATATGTTACAAATGAAAAGTTAACGCGTTATACATTAATTAAAATAAATGGTAATACTGTTATAATGATTCAAAAACTAGTACAAGAAAATGTTAGATATTTAATCTCAACATTTGTTCCAACAGATATGATTTATATCACATCATTTAGACAAATTAATTATATTGCTTCATGGATGAAAGATTTTATTAATAACTATAATATTGATGACGATTTTGAAAATAAATTAGCTAATTATATGATTGAATTTATTGATCAATTGGAAGAATTAAATATTATCGAAAATAGATTTTTATATAATGAAAAACATAAATCATTAATATCTAAAAACTTTGATAATAAAAAAGAGATTTATGATGATATATATCAAACTAAATATAAAGGGTCTTTTGCTAAATACAATCATTATTTAAAAGATGATATTAATAATTATACTAAAGATGCAAGATGTACTTACCCTAATTATAATTGCTTAAGTGATTGTGGATTTAATAAAGGAAAGACATTAAAAAGAACAATTTAATTAAAAACTTTTGATATAAAATACATTGACCTTCTATAAAATCCTAGATATTTAACTAGAATTTTTTTAATTCATTTTTTAATATATATTTTTAAGCAATATTTACATAATTTCATAAAATATGATATAATCTTATAGAAATGTAGAGGTGATATTAATGAGTACATATAATGAAAATTCAATTAAAGTTTTAGAGGGTTTAGAAGCAGTAAGAAAAAGACCTGGTATGTATATTGGTTCTACAGACAAAAAAGGTTTGCATCATTTAATATGGGAAATAGTAGATAACTCTATCGATGAAGCATTAAATGGTTATGGTAACTATATTAAAATAATTATTCATAATGATTCTTCAATTTCTATAGAAGATTTTGGTCGTGGTGTTCCTGTTGGTATGCATTTATCTGGTGTTAGTACCCCTGAACTTATTTATACAAAACTTCATGCTGGTGGTAAGTTTGAAGAATCAGGATATAAAGTATCTGGTGGACTTCATGGTGTTGGAGCTTCTGTTGTTAATGCGCTTTCATCAATGCTTAAAGTAACAATTAATAAAGAAGGAAAAACCTATGAAATTAGTTTCAAAGATGGTGGGAAATTAGATAAAAAACTAACTGAAATAGGTAAAACTACTAAAACTGGTACAAAGGTACATTTTATGCCAGATAATAAAATATTTAAAACAACTAATTTTTCATTTACTACCATATGTGAAAGAATGCAAGAAAGTTGTTTTTTAAATAAAAATCTAACTATTGAAATAATAGATGAAGCTGATGAGAAAAAAGAAGTATTTTTATATAAAAATGGTATTAGTGAATTTGTAAACTATATAAATGAAGAAAAAAAGGTACTCCATGATGTAGTTGTATTAGAAGATTTAAAAGAGAAAATAGAAGTAGAAATTGCTTTAAATTATACAACTTCTTATAGTGAAAATATAATTTCATTTGTAAATAACGTCAAAACTAGTGATGGTGGTACTCATGAAGTAGGATTTAAAACTGCTTTAACACGTGTTTTTAATGAATATGCTAAAGATAATAATTTAATTAAAGGTAAAGATGGTAATTTAGATGGTGGAGATGTTCGTGAGGGATTAACTGCTATAATAAGTCTTAAAATTCCAGAAGCTCAGTTACAATTTGAAGGACAAACTAAAGGTAAACTTGGTACTCCAATAGCTAGAAGTATAGTAGATAATATAACTTATGAAAAAATGAAATTTTTCCTGGAAGAAAATAGAGAAATTGCAATGCTTTTAGTAGAAAAAATGCTTAGTAGTAAAAATGCTAGGATGGCTGCTAAAAAGGCTAGAGAAAATGCTAGAAATGGTAAAGATAAAGGAAAAAAAGAAAAACTTTTAGCTGGTAAACTTACCCCAGCTGCAAATAAAAACAAAAAGAAAAATGAATTATATCTTGTAGAAGGGGATTCTGCTGCAGGTTCGGCTAAACAATGTCGTGATAGATCTTTTCAAGCAATACTTCCACTTCGAGGTAAAGTTATTAATGCTGAAAAATCTAAATTTGAAGAAATAATTAAAAATGAAGAAATTAATACATTGATGTATGCAATTGGTGCAGGTTATGGAGCAAACTTTGATATTGATGATTGTAATTATGATAAAGTTATAATAATGACTGATGCAGATAATGATGGTGCACATATTCAAGTACTTCTTCTAACTTTCTTTTATAAATATATGAAAGATTTAATATTAAATGGAAGACTTTACGTAGCAATGCCACCTTTATATCATTTAACTTTTGGTAAAAAAGAAAAAATATATGCTTGGTCTGATGAAGAATTAGAAAATTATAGAAAAAAGAATACAAAATTTGAACTTGGTCGTTTTAAAGGATTAGGTGAAATGAACTTTAATGAACTTTGGGATACTACAATGAATCCAGAAACTAGAAAATTAATTAGGGTTAAAATTAATGATGCTTCACTAGCAGAAAAAAGAGTAAAAGTTTTAATGGGTGATAAAGTAGAACCAAGAAAAGAGTGGATTGATGAAAATGTAGAATTTACTTTAGAAGATGATTTTAATATATAAAGGAGGCTAAATGAAACATATTAATGAAATAATATATGAGTATTCTTTAGAAGAAATTATGGGCGATAGTTTTGGTAGATATTCAAAATATATCATTCAAGATAGAGCCATTCCTGATATTCGTGATGGTTTAAAACCTGTACAAAGAAGAATTTTATATTCAATGTATAAAAATAGAAATTTTTTTAATGGAAAACATGTTAAAAGTGCAAGAGCTGTAGGGGATGTAATGGGTAAATATCATCCTCATGGTGATTCTTCAATTTATGATGCTTTAATTAGATTAAGTCAAAATTGGAAAATGCTTCATCCAATGATTGATATGCAAGGTAATAATGGATCTATTGATGGAGATTCTCCTGCTGCAAGTCGTTATACTGAAACTAGACTATCTGGTATTGCAGAAGAATTATTAAATGATTTAGAAAAAAATACTGTTAGTTTTTCTCCAACTTATGATGATGTATTATTAGAACCAACTGTACTTCCAGCAAAATTTCCAAATCTTTTAGTAAATGGTACAATGGGTATTTCAGCAGGTTATGCTACTAATATTCCACCACATAATTTAAAAGAAGTAATTGATGCTGCTATTTTAGTTCTTGATAAAGAAAATTGCTTAGTAGAAGATATTATGAAGATAGTAAAAGGGCCAGATTTTCCAACTGGCGCTATTGTAATGGATAAATCAGGTATAAAATCAGCCTTTTCTACAGGTAAAGGTAAGGTAATGGTTAAGGTAAAACATACTATTGAAAAATTAAAAAATATGTCTCAAATAGTTATTACACAAATACCTTATGAAATTAATAAACCTAATCTTGTTAGTAAAATTGATGATATACGTATTAATAAGAAAATTGATGGAATTTTAGAAGTTCGTGATGAAACTGATAGAGAAGGCCTTCGTATAGTAATTGATATAAGAAAAGATGCTGATAGTAATTTAATTTTAAAATATTTACTTAAAAATACTGATATGATGGTTAGTTATAACTATAACATGGTAGCAATCGTTGATAGAAGACCAAAATTATTAAATATTAAACAAATATTAAGTGCTTATATAAAACATACAAAAGAAATTTATACTAGAAAAATTAAATTTGATTTAGAAGTTGCTAAAAAGCAATATCATATTACTAGTGGTCTTATTAAAGCTTTATCAATTTTAGATGAAGTTATAATAGTAATTCGCTCTAGTAAAAATAAAACTGATGCTAAAGAAAATTTAATTAAAAAATTTGGATTTACAGAAGTTCAAGCTGAAGCTATAGTAACACTTCAACTTTATAAATTAACTAATACTGACATTATAGAATTAGAAGAAAAAAATAAAAAGCTTATTATTTTAATAGATATTTTAACTAAAATATTAGGTGATGAAAAACTGTTAAAAAATGAAATTAAAAAAGAATTAAAACGTATTTCTAAAGAATATGGTGTTGATAGAAAAACTGCCATTGAAGAAGAATATGAAGAGATTAAAATAGATATTGAAGAAACTATAGCTAAAGAAAACTTTATATTAGTAGTATCAAAAGATGGTTATGTAAAAAGAGTTAGTAAAAAAAGTTATATGGCATCTAATGATAATGGGTTAAAAGATACTGATTACATAATTTTTGAGAAAGAAATATCTACATTAGATACAATTTTAATGTTTACTGATATGGGTAATTACTTATATCTTAAAGGATATGAGATACCTGAATTTAAATATAAAGAAATTGGTAAACATGTAAATAACATTGTTCAAATGAATAAAGAAGAAAATATTATTAGTGCATTTGTTTTTGAAAAACTTGATGAAACACCAATTACTATGTTTACAAAACTAGGTATGACAAAAAGATGTTTATTGAAAAATTTTGAAGTACAAAGAAATTCGAAAACAATTAAATGTATTAATTTAAAAGGTGAAGACAAACTATTAAAAGTTTTTGATAAAAATGAAAATGATGTATTTATTGCAACTAAAAATGGTTATGGACTTTGGTATAATATTGATGAAATATCTATAATTGGACTTAAAACAGCTGGTGTTAAAGCAATTAATTTAAAAGAAGATGAAATTGTAAGTGCAACTACATTTAATGAAGATATAGATTATTTAACTTTAGTAACTAATACAGGTAATATTAAAAATATGAAATTATCTATTTTAGAAAAAACTACTAGAGCTAAAAAAGGTAGTTTAATTATTAAAGAAATTAAATCAAATCCATCTAAAATATTAGAAATTTTTGCAACTAATAAAAATGATAATATAATATTTAAAACTATAGAAGATGAAATTACAATTATTATAAAAGATATAAAAACTTATGATAGATATTCTAATGGAACAAATATTACAAAAGAAAAAATAATTTCTATGACATTAAATAAAAATAATGAATAAAAGTATGCTATAAGGCATATTTTTTATTAGGTGATATTATGTCTAAAGAATCTTTTAAAATGTTTATTAAAGGTAAACCAGATCTTTTAAAACAAGTTAGTAATGGTAAACAATCGTTTCAATCTTTATATGAAGTATATAGTATTTATGGAGAAAATCCGTCTGTTTGGGATAAATATCTATTAGAGGATGAAAAACCAATTAGTACTAGTATTGATGGTATTAACTTTTCAAAAATAATTAAAAGTATACAATCAATAGATATGGAAACATTGCAAAACGGAATTACAAATTTAGAAAAAGCAGTTGATATTTTAAAAACTTTTACAAAAAAAGAACCAGAAATCAAACCAAACTCTTATACTCCAAGGCAAGTTCATAGAAGATTTGAAGATTAATGGAATTAGATATTCAATATAAAATTAAAAATAATTCTGCTTTACTTTCTTTTTTAAGAGAAAATTCTTATTACTATAAATATCTAAATAGGAATCCTATTTATTTTAATTCATTTGAAGAAAAAATGAAGGAGACTTATAAATTAAGACCTCAAGATAAATTGAATAATTTTGCAGATAATATCCAAATGATAAGTGCGTTTATGGAAATGATGAAATGATTTAATATTAACGAATTCTAATTGAAAAATTGGAATTTTTTTACATTTAATTTTAAAATTAATGACAAAAAGTTACATAAATGATATTATTAAAGTAAGTGATAATAAAGGTGCAATAAATGTCAAATATTATCTAAAAAGGAGAGTTTATGAAAAATACTAATAAACCTCGCAAAAATGCGGGGGGGCTTAAAAACCCTATACAGGCTAGGTTTAATAAAAAAGAATTTACACTAATAGAACTACTAGCAGTAGTAATAATACTTGCTATAGTATTGTTAATAGCTGTGCCAACAGTACTAAATTTAATAAGTAAATCTAAATTAGAAATATTTAGAACAAATGTTATTTCAGCTAGTAAAGCAGCAAATCTTTACTATACAAAAAATTATGGAAAAAAAGAACAAGTAGAATTTTTGGACTTAGTTACTGATAAAGATAAAGTAAAAATAACAAATAATAACTTTATATCAGGAAAAATAAATTTTTTTGATAAAAAAGAAATAAAAGTATATAATGTATCAGATGGTAAGTATTGCGCTAATGGTAATATAAATAATCTAGAAATAAAAAAAGGAAATTGTAGTTGCAAGCCTATAACACCAGAAAAAGATTTTGTGTTTAATGCAGATTCAGGAGAAATAACTGGATATAGAGGAAAGAGTAAAAATGTTTGTATACCAGATAAAATAGATGGAGTAAGCGTTACTTCTATTGGACAGCAGGCATTTATGTTTAAAGGACTAACTAAAATTTATATCCCTGATACGGTTACTAATATTGGGAAAAGAGCTTTTTATTTTAATGATTTAAAAAAGGTTAATATAGGTAATTCAGTAATTTTTATTGAAGATGAAGCATTTGCAAGTAATGATATAACTAGTATAATAATCCCTAATAGTGTAAAAACTGTTGGTGCACAAGCTTTTAATAATAATGCCTTAACGAATGTAGAAATTTCTAATTCATTGAAATCTCTTGAAAGAGGTGTTTTTAGTGATAACGAATTAACAAGTGTTGTTATACCAGAACGTGTAACTTTTATTGGGGATGATGCTTTTTCTAATAATAAATTAACAAGTGTTGTTATACCAGAACGTGTAACTTCTATTAGGGATAGTGCTTTTTCTAATAATAACTTAACAAGTGTTGTTATACCAGAAAGTGTAACTTCTATTGGGGATAGTGCTTTTTCTAATAATAAATTAGAAAAAGTAATCATAGGAGATGGAGTTATAACTATAGGTCATATGGCATTTACAGCTTGTGGTTATGCTGATCATAGCTTAATTGGCAAATATAATAAAATAAAAACCTTATATTTAGGTAATAATGTTGAGTATATTGGTAAAAAGGCTTTTGATTATAACAATTTGTCAAATATTGAACTACCTGAAAGTCTTATTACTATAGAAGAAAAGGCTTTTTATAACAACAATCTAATATCTATTACTATACCAAAAAATATTACTGAAATAGGAAAAGAAGCATTTAGTTTTAATAAACTAAAAAGTGTAGTAATAGATAATAGTCCTGTGACTATTGGAGAAAGTGCTTTTAGTGGCTCTACTATTTACAATGAAGAAAAAATATTTAATAAGATAGAATATTTAGATTTAGGTAATAATGTAACTAAAATTGGAAAATACGCTTTTTATAAGGGTGCCTTTACAAGTGTTGTTATACCAGATTCAGTTATCTCCATTGAAGATTCTGCGTTTAGTTTCTCAAATATAACAAATTTGAAATTAGGATCTAATTTAAAAATTATTAGAAGTAGAGCTTTTTGGAGAAATAAATTAACTGATATAATTATACCCGATAACGTAATTAGAATTGAATATCAAGCTTTTTATGATAATAAGTTACAAAATATAACTATAGGTAAAAATGTTTCGAATATTAATAGTGAAGCCTTTTTCTTCAACTTTGATGCTACTTATTTTATTAAAGGAGTTTGTGATAGGTTTTCCAATACATCACCATTTCCAAAAGATAAAATTATTTGCCTAGAAGATTAAAAAACATTGTAAATTTAATATGAGAAAACATATGATTAAAATACAAATATACTATTTTAGTAATATATGTTATATTTTCTGCTAGTATAAACGATAATATTAAACTATTTATATTATATTTAAAAATAGTTCAACTTGTTATTTTTATGTTAGAATTAATTATAGATTATAACTAGTAATACATCGATGTGTTTTTAATTTTTTATCTTTCGTTTTACGACAAATTATGATATACTTGTAAAGTGATGTATATGGTAAAGAAAAGTAAAAAAAATAAAGTTAAAAATAAATATATAGTTTCAATATTGTTAATTATTCTACCAATATTGGGACTTCTTACTACAGGGATAGTTGCTGATATTATTAAAAATATTAGTATCTTTTTTGTTGGCTGGTTTTATATTCCATTTTTAATTGGTATTGGTATTTGTGGTTTTTATTTATTGATTACTAAAAAAATGCCGTTAATTAATTCAAAATTTTTAGGTTGCTTTTTAATTTTAATGGCAATTTTAAATTTACCTAAAGTTTCATTGATTTCTGATTTTACTCTAGAAAATGTTTTTGCAATGAATATTGAATCTTTTCAAAATACTTCTGGTATCTATGGAAATTTATTTGCTTTATTAATTTATAATCTTTTTGATGAGGTTGGAAGTATAATTATTTATATTATATTTATAATAATTGGTTTAATTTTAATATTAGAAAAGTCTTTTATAGATATTTTAAGTAAAAATAAAGCAGTAAAGCGACCTAAAATAGCTACAATAAATAAAAATAAAATGTTTATAGATGAACATGACGATTTTAATATGTCTAATTCTAAAGATGGTATTTTTAATTATGAAGATTATTTAACTAAGCAGATGAATGTAGTATCTATTATGGATAATATTGATAATAAAACAGATAAAAAAAGTTTTAATTCACCATCAACACCATTAAGTCGTAGTGAAAAAAATAAGTATATTCATAATAGTACTCAGGATGTTCCAATTATTACAGGTAGTACTTCTATTAAAAAAGAAACTTCTCTAGATGATTTAATTTATATAAATGATCAATATAAATTACCTCCGCTTAGTCTTTTAAAAGAAATTAATGAAAAGTCAAAAATAAGTTCTGGAGAAATTAAAGAAACAATGGTTAATTTAATGAAAACTTTAGAAGTTTATGGTATAAGTGCAGAGATTAAAAGAGCAAATGTAGGTCCTACTGTAACTCAATTTGAACTTGAAATAAAGGCTGGTACAAAATTAAATAAATTAACTAGCATTACTAAAGAACTTGCTTTATCTCTTGCAGCTAAAGATGTTAGAATTGAAGCACCAATACCAGGTACTAATCATGTTGGAATTGAAATACCTAATAAAACTAGAACTACAATATGTTTTAAAGATGTTATGGCTAAAATTCCATCTTCTGCAGGCATAC
>JBKDZI010000034.1:0-7449 GCA_047971215.1 Bacilli bacterium
ATACATTCTTAATAATATAGTCCTTATTGAAAACATAAGTATTTTTATATCCTCAGTCTTTTGATGCTCTTGAGATCGTGGTTTTCCCAGAACCGTTTAATCCAAATATGAATGCATTATTTTCACTTTTTTGAAGGCCGCTCGTATCTATTTCTAATTCGTTTATTTTTTTCATAATAAAATAATTATACTAAATAAAAAAGTTGATACATTAGTATCAACTCCATATTGCATTTATATAGTTATTTCTTTTTGTCTATATAGTGTAATTTATTTTATTGCTTTATTATGGAAGCTCGTTCACTTCATCATAGTTTTTTAGGGCCTCAGACTTAACTCACATTGTTATGGAAGCTAAAAACGCAAATTGGACCAAATCATGTTCCGTAAATAGCTGCTTTTCAAGCGTTGTATTCATTAGGTTCTCTCTTATATCTATTTTGCGCATTTAAAGAAAAGATGGCGAATACTAGAAAAGGAATACCTACTAAAAAACAAACTTAAAATGGCTCCGCCAACAATCAACACCATTGCAAAGGCAATATTTCAGTTGGCTGCAGTTGATTGATGATTTGTTACTGATACATTCGAAGGTAATGAGTTTGTGCTTGTTTTATTCTGATTATTATCATATTCAATTAAAATATTTATTAGGTCTTCTTTAGAAAGATGAAAAGAATATGAAAGGCCTCTTCCTTTACGGAATTCTAATAATTGCTCTTTAGTAAATTTACTATAATCAATTTTAATATTAATATAACCTTAAAAAGAATTGATATTTTAGTATAAACTCTGTATTGCATTTATATAGTTACTTCTTTTTACCTAGATAGTATAGACCAGCCGTTCCTTTATCATTAACAAAGAATTTATTATCTATACATATGGATTTGTAGTTTTAGATAATTGTAAAGGCCTTTTAAATGTACATAAAAAAGATGAGATATCTCTACTTATTTCTATTATATTTACTAGTTCTCAACCTTGTGCGGCGAGTTCATTGATCACTTGTTCGGGTTTCACTCTACCGACGAAGCTTACTTTTTCTAATTTATATTCTCAAGTTGTCATATATTAATTATACTAAACAAAAGAGTTGAAGCATTAGTATCAACTCTATATTGTATATATAGTTATTTCTTTTTTTCAAATAAGTTAACGGGGTTGTCAATGGACGCTGGGCTCTACCCTATTAAAATTTATGAATAGTTCATACATTAACGAGTCTTGACCCACTTCGACATATTTATTTACTTTTTTATCAAGTTCTAATTTTCTCTCATTTGTTAGCTCTTAAACTTTTTCCTTCATAACTTCACCATTAGGTCTAATTTTGAAGCCTAAAAACTCAAGTTCCTTGAACAATTTTTTATTTATCAAGAATTTAATAATAGAATTAAATACCTCAACGAATTCTTTTCTTGCTTCTTTTATTTTATTAGAGGATGATTCCATCTCTATTTTGAATTTTCTTGATTTTATAATATAAAAATCTCCCCTGTCAATAAATTCAACTGTTAATACAATTGATAAAAATTTGTTGAATTTAGCTTTAAATATTTCCAAATGTTTATTCATATACAATCCCCTCTTTTAAACAACTTATGTATTTTTTGATATTTATATCCTTCTTTTCTCTAATCATTTTAACAAGAGTCATTTTATTAACTCACATTTTATTTGATATTTGTTTTAGAAAAGAATCTGGGAATCCTTGTCCTTTCTTTTGGTGAAATCCTCCAACTCATCTGTCCGATACCAGCCCGTCTCCGGTTACAGGATCATTAACAATAATTTATTTTTTAATCTTTGCCTTTAATTTATCTGTCTATTTCTTATATGATTAAGAAATTCGATATATTAGTATTATTAAGTTTATATAATTCATTTTTCACACAAGTTTTACAATTTATTAATCAATCTTTCAAATTGATGTACTCATTTTAAGTGGGAAATCGAATTCTAAAAAATATTGCCTTTTATGCTTATATTTTTAAGTTTTAGTAATATCAAAGTAATTTAAATTAAAAAAATATATTAATCATTAGTTAAAAATTCTTTTATCTTTTCTTTGATCTCGTGGTTTGTAGAGTTGTAATCCATTAGTTGAATCTCAAAATTTTTATTTATAAATTGGGATAAGATATCTCGATCACTTATCATATCATTTATTTTTATTAATGCATTAGATTCAGCAATTTCTTCAAAATTATATAATTCAAAATTATACATGTCTGTTCTTTCGAAAAAATTGAATCTGATTAAATTTATCGGGATAATATTTTCATTAGTTAGTGAATGAAATTTATTATTAAATAATACAGATAATTCATAATTAACTCCAAAATAAAATGAATTAGTGCCAATGTAACTTTGGCATTTTCTTTCATTTTTGTAATCGCTATATGCGACATAATGATCCAACGAATTTGCTGTGGTTAATTTGTGGGTATCGCAATGGAATTTAAAATGATCTATGTACCTCTGATTTTCTTGACTATTAATCAACAATTTATCTCAATAGTTATATGTTAATAAAATAATTATTTTTTTTGAATGAGAAAGACCATGATAAATGGCTGATCTGTAATATCACGAATTCCTAATTTCTGAATCAATAACATAATCGTCATATCAAATATTAACAAATAATCCTTTACTTGAAAATTTATCTTTTAACTCTTTAATAATTTCTTTTACTAAAGGTTGTTTATCTCTACTTTGTTGAGAAATAAAATAATCAAAATTAAAAGTAAAATCTGTATCTATTTGATTGAACATTTCTAAAAAATCATCGCCATTTAAATCACTAGAAACAAGATCTTTAAATTTTTTTAAATAGGAATCTTTAATTTTCTCGTAATCTGGTTCGTCTTTATCGAGAGGATTACAGATTTTCAAAAATTTTTCATTGACAAATCTGAAATGTTCATTATTTTTATAATTATCACTTATTTTGGAATTAGAATTAGCATTAATCATCTCCTTGAAAATTTGCAAGAACTTATTATAATTTTTTGGTATCGTTTGGGAAACGAAAGTCCTTACTATTGGTGTATTTTTAACAACATTCCTTTTTATATAATTAATTCCTGGTTGAATTTCCTGACCTTGAATAAATAATTTATTGAAAAATTTAGTATACTCGGATTTGTTTATATTTATACTTACAAGATTTTTATTAATAGATTCACTGTTTTTTGAATTCTCCCTTAATTGAATAGAATTGATTGAACCAATATTATAATAACTATCGGACGAAATATAATCTTGTCCCACTTTAGATAAATTATTATTATAAAAAATTCCGGGAATTATTATTACATTATTATCAAAATAGACTGAATTATCTTTATCTAAATCTACTAATGAGAAATTAATTGCATCTTTTTTTGAATTTAGTAAATTTAATAATAATTGTGAATATCTTTCTTTATTAAAGCTATGATTAAATGACTTCTCGTCTCTCTTCTGCATATGTATAATATGATCAGAAATAAGTATAGTGTTATTTTTAGATGATAACTCTTCTTCAGTGGCTTTTAATGAATAGATCATTCTATAGTCGCTTTTTGTCTTTCTTTTATCTATAAAAACTCCAGTTGTTAGAGAAAGATATCTAGCGTAAGTTAAAGGCTTTCTTGGAATTAATAGAGTAAGAGGTTTATTCATATTATAATTATACTTTACAAAAATTGAAAATGTAAAACATGTTATGAATTAATATAATTCGAAGTAATTTAAAATATCGATTGTATTTCATGAATCTTTCTTTAGAATTTCATCAGTTATCTTTTTAATATCGTTGGACATATCATCAAAAGATATGTTTTCTCTATGTCTAAAAGGACCTAAATATAAATTATAAGGAACGTCAAAAATTTTATTATCTGTATTATATAAAATATACATAATATTAACTTCGTTCTTGTCAGATAAGTCAATATATTTATTGATTACCGATAACGCATACGTTTGAATATTATAATCTAATAACCATACTGTTGCATTATTTTCCGAAAGAATGAAATTATCAACAAAATATTCAAATGTTGTCCATTGATTATCACGCAGTGAAACAATTGGTTTTATTTTTTCGCCCTTGCTTGTCATGTGATACTTATTAGAGGAACCATCCAAAATAATATTAAATTCATCTGTTTCAAATAATAAAGTGTTTACTAAAAAGAAATGCGATTTAACTTGGTTGATTTCCATAGGCTTGATGTCATCCAAGATAAACACCCTATTAGTATATTTATTTTCGAAATTATCTACGAAATCATAAAGTAAATTTATATCTACAAAAAATATTTTATTTTCTATATAAATAATCACCTCATTTTCAAATTTATCGTTAGTAATACTATCAAATAGAATTCCATTAACAAATTTGTTTTCGAAACTCATCCTTATCTCATCACTTCATTTAAATTTAGTAATCCCGTTTCTTATAAACAATATATTTAATTTGTTCTTAGTATTAAATCATTTCTGAAATTTCGATATACTAAATTTTCTATTTTCGCTCACAATAGATATTGAAGGACTAGACATTGACCTACCAATGGAAGAATTACTAATTTTAATAATTTCCTTGTTGTTATTAATTTCGTTTAGAATTAATTTCATCTTGAAATTTTCTTTTTTCCCTATTTCATATTTATTAAAAAAGTAAACAAAATTTTCTATGCGTTCATCTCAATATTTAATTAGTTTCTCTTTAAAGTTTGGATCATCCTCTTTTGGTTCTATACGCGGTATCGCCCTTGATTTATAATCTGAATAAAATGATTTTAATGCGTATTCCATACCTTTAATCGGAGGATTATAAATTTCAAAAGGAGTTCCATAACTAATATAATCAAAGATTATATTTTTAACTTCCTCATTAACTAAGTTAGAGCTACCATTGTCAACATTGTAATCAAAATCTATAAATATTTTTATCTTTTCAAAATTCTCTTTATTGTTATTTATTAATGACAACCATATCAATAATTTAATATGTATTCCCTTAGTCTCAATTGAATTGTCAACGCCTAGAATTATTTCTTGAAATAATTTATCAGTATATCCTTCAACTAAGGTTATATCGTCATCTAAGAAAAGTATTTTCAGATTATCGCCATCTGACAAAACGTGAGCTATATATTCAATTCCGTACTGATTAAGAACCTCAAACTCATTTTTAAACATTTGATAATTAGCTCCATTGCTCGTCTCTATCTTATCAATCCTATCAAGAATCCTTTTAGCATCCTTAATAACACCATTAACAAATTGGTCTGTATCTAATGAAAAGATGTTTTTGATTGTAAAATAGTTCCTGTTTTTATGAATTAAACTTGTTTTTGTTATATTATCTGAATTTGCATAAATTAATTCACTATGCGTAACAAGAATAACCCTAATATCTACAATTTCATTTTCAAATAATGAATTTACAATATCAAAGAACATTTTGATTTTACTTCTATGTATATAATTTTCGGGTTCATCTATTATCAAAAGAAAGTTTGGTATAGTCTTTTTGAATTCTTCATTATTCAGTAAGTAATTTTTAATTATGGCTTTGGAAACAAATAGATCTTTGAAATTATCTTTTATTCCAAATAATTTTAAATTAGAACAAGATCATTCATAAATTAAATTTGATATTATCGGATTATGCATTTCAGCCATTGATCTAACTACTTTAAAAAGAATTCTTCTAAGAATGTAGTCGTCAGTCAAATTAATTAATATTTTAAAAGATTCTATGTAATATTTATCATCGACTTCTTCACTATTTATATTTAGCGATTCTTCAAAAAGATTAATTTGCTTTTTAATATATTCGTCTGAAAATTTTATTACATTTTGTTCATTTGATAAAGAATTTTCAATTTTGGCTACTTGGTTAATGATTTCGCCAATAACGTAAATAAAAAGGGTAAGTCTATTTTCGCCAGTACCGCTTTCTCCTGAATGATAACCATCAATTGTAGTAAATACCTTTGATTTATTTATTTCTTCCTTGAATACCTTCTTATTTTCTAAAAATTTCTTAATATTATCAGATCAATTCGGATAAATAAAATCATCAATTATTGATTCAATTCGATCATTAGTTATAAATTCATCAATTTTACCTTCTGTTATCCTATCTTTTTTAACACTCTCAGAATCTATAGTAGTTGACAATGACGGAATATAAGTAATTTTAACTTCTTTGTTGTCAAGAGTCTCTATTTTTAATTTATTGCTTTGTAAATATCTTGCAAATCTACTTTTACCATTGTTATTTTTCCCAATCAAATTATTAATCCCCTCATCAATAACAAAATTATCTAATATGAAGTTATGGTCATTTTTTACTTTTCATTTATTACTCATATTTAGATTATACTAATTAGAATTAATAAATTTAAATAGTTGTTATTTAAATGGTGGGAATAAATTTAACCATTTAAATTAAAATATAATATAGTTTTTATTCTCGATCTAAACTAAAAGACTTTTAAAAAATTATTTTCTAAGAAAAGAATGGTGTGAGTATTAAATAATTATTAAGTCATTTCTATTTCATTAAATTCAAGTATGTTTTTAAATTTTTATGAATCGATATCATAATAATTAAATGTCATTATAGTATATCAATTTCTTTTTAAAAATTTTATAAAATGATCCTAACGGTTAAAGTTATAAATAAATCAATTTCACTAATCCTTACCTGAAATCAAAACTTAAACATTATATAAAAGTAAATTCCTTTAAAAAATTGTTTGCTATATTATTAATAATCTTTAATCATCAATACTTAATTCAAAAATAAGTGAATTATTACTTTTTGTTAATTGCAAAAGGTTTCGTGTTCACTAGATGAATTAACCAATGTGTTGGCATTGACTCTTTAAGGTATGTCGATAAAAACTGTTTATCTTGTTAAGATATAATTGTCCTGATCTATTATCGTGATTATCTTTATAAGTTCAATTATTACGGTCTAGAGTAGTATTGTTATTATTTTTAATGTCTGATTTTTGATGTCCAAACATGTTTACCTCCTTATAAATCAATTAGATAAAAGAAAAGTCAATACATTGGTATTGACTCTATATTGTATTTATAATGCGTATGCCTTATCCCATGTATGGATGTGGATTTAATGCGTTTCAACCGTAAACAGAATGTTTCATGTTTTTGAATACTGGATATGTTCTATAGTGCATATAACCACCTGCAGCTCCTGTTCATTGTATATCCATAAGATTGATTGGATTGATTAGTTTTTTATTGTTGAAGTCTATTCCATCAAATTGTCATAGAGCGAACGAAGAATTCATACTAGACTCTGTAATTAAATATGAATTTTTATTAATTGAAAAGAATGTTGAAGAAGATCTATAATCAGAGAATTGGTTTATTTTAGATCCTGGAACTGTATTGTCTACATTTAAAACTAAT
>JBKDZI010000035.1:0-50999 GCA_047971215.1 Bacilli bacterium
ATAATCAGATAGAGTATAATGTAAGAAGATAATGTAAGAAGATATAAAACAAAAACTCCATTTTCTATATATTAGAAATGGAGTTTTTATAACTATAATAATGTTTTTAAATTTCTTTATAAATTAGAGTAAAAGTTTTCATTAAAATTATGTTCTTTTATATCTTTACTTTTTAATTGTTTTGTAGTAATTAAAAAGTAATCATGTGTAAGCATATTAGTTCCTTTACTATTAATGGGATCATCCCATGTTAAATCTAAGTGTAAATATTCATTTTTCAATTTTACATAATTCCATATATGAGTGCTGCTGGCAACTTTTAAATTTTCAATTCCTAGTTTATGTAAAAATATAGCCATTGTATCTGTATAACCACCACAAATAGCTTTATGCTCAAATAATGTACCATAAGCATTATTTGATTGATATTTATTAGTTTCACTGTTTAAATCTCGCTCTTGGTCATAACTAGTGTTATTTATGATATAATCATGAATTACTTTTATTTTTGTTTCATCATTCATATTATCATTTATATTTTTATTAATAATTGAATTAACCTCATCATTAATTAATAATATTTGTTTATTTGAATAAACTTTTTCAATATTAACTGATATTTTATTACCAGCAATTTCTGTAGTAATTTTTTTATAATTATTAAATGGATGTATAATATTATTAAAATCAGATAAATAATTAATATCATTATATTTTTCTTGGACATCACGAATACAATTTGAATATTCCTTTTCACAATAAAAGAAAAATTCATCATATCCATAATTTAAAGAAGTATAAATAACATTACTAATATCTTCTAACGTTTTAACTACACCTTTAGAAACTAATTTGTATGAATTATAATTTTTTCCTGTAAAATATTCATTTTGTTTTGTAAAAATCATGGCTTCATTTTCTTTATTTGTAATGTCCATTAAAAAATTAATAATTTCATTTTTATGGATAATAGTTAAAATTAAAATAGTAAATAAAACTATAATTTGGAATAATTTTTTAATCATATAATAACCTTCCTAATAAAAAAGAGTTTATAACTCTTAAGAAAGTAGAGCATTAACTCTAGCTTTATTTCTACTTGCATTGTTTTTATGAATAACACCTTTAGTATATGCTTTATCAATTTTTTTAATAGCATCATTAAGATTTTCTTTATTTGGATCTTTTTCCATCTTTTTAATAGCAGTTTTCATACTTGATTTGTAACTATTATTTAATTCGCTTTTTTTAACGTTAACTTTTATACGTTTTTCTGCACTTTTTACGTTTGGCATAATTTCACCTCCATTTAAATATTACCACATTAATTTTATCAAATTTTTTAAGTAAGTGCAATAAAATAACTAAAATTAACCATTATAAATATAATAGGAGGTAATATGAGCAATAAAATAGATTTATCAAAATTTGAAATAAGAACGGATTTAGTTTTTGAACTTATTGAAGCTAGTAATTTAAATGGAATTAATACAGTTGTTAAAAAATATGAAGATATTGAAATTACTAGTGTAACTATTGATAAAAAAATTTCAAAAGATATAAATAAAAAAGAAGGTAAATATACAACTATAACTTTTGATGATATAAGTGATTATGATAGTAGACAAAAAGTAATTAATGTTTTTAAAGAAACTTTTGAAAATATACTTATTGATTTAAAGATAAAAAATGATGCTTCTTGTTTAATAGTTGGTCTTGGTAATGATAAAGTTACTGCTGATAGTTTAGGCCCAAAAACTATTGAAAATATTGTAATAACTAAACATATGTTTGATTTACCTGGTATAGCTGTTGATAAAAGTTTTAGAAACATATGTGGTATAAATCCTGGAGTAATGGGTGAAACAGGCATTGAAACTAGTAGAATAGTATATAGTTTAGTAAAGGAAATAAAACCTGATTTTGTTATTGTAATTGATGCTCTTGCTGCATCTAATATTAATAGAGTTAATAAAACAATTCAAATAAGTGATGCTGGAATAAATCCTGGTTCTGGTGTAGGAAATAATAGAAAAGAATTAAGTAAAAAAGTATTAGGTGTACCAGTTATTGCAATTGGAATACCAACTGTAGTTGATGCTGTTACAATTGTTGCCGATACAATGAATTATATGACAAATCATTTTAGTTATCATATAGAAAATAAACATAATTTATCTCATAAATTTACAACAATAGATAAAATTAAAATTGATGATAAAAAAGAATTAAATAAAGAGAATAGAAAGAAATTACTAGGACTTATTGGTAATTTTGAAGATAGTGAAATACGTGATTTATTAACTGAAGTTCTATCACCTCTTGGACTTAACATGATGGTAAGTCCAAAAGAAATAGATTTTGTAATAAAAAATTTAAGTGAAGTTTTAAGTAAAGGTATAAATATGACCTTACATCGACAAATAACACGCCATTAGGTGTGCTATTTTATATTTGAGGTGTAATTTATGTCAAAATCATTTAAATTTAAGAAAAAAAGAAAAAAATATAAAATATCTAAATTTAGTGTTACTACTATAATTAAGTTAGTTTTATTTATAATACTAATAATTTTATGTTATCATTTAGTATTAAAATATGCTTTTAAATATAAAATTAGTATAGATAATACTGCATTTTTAAATAATATGGTAAAAAATGCTAATCATCATATTGAAAGTGAGTATCCGCTTTATAGTACTAGTTCTTTAATAAATTATTTTACAGATATGGATATACTTGATCCAAGTAGTATTTTTAAAAATCCTTATAAAGAAAGTAATAGTTCTATTCTTTCTTTTGTATACAATGATGAATATGATGGAGAAAAATTAAGTGAAATAACTGATCATATTAAAGATCCTAATAAAACTGAAGTTAAAAAACCTATAGTTTATATTTATAATACACATCAACTTGAAAATTATACTCAAAGTAATAATGAAGCTTATAATATAAAACCAAATGTAATGATGACATCTTATATGATTAGAGAAAAGTTAAATGGTTTTGACATTCCAACTATTGTAGAAGAATCTAATGTAACAGATTTAATTTTAAGTCAAGGTTTTAGATATAGTCAAAGTTATAAAGTGAGTCGTCAACTTATACTACAGGCACAAAAAAAAGATGATACAATAAAGTATTTAATTGATATACATAGAGATTCTGCTAAAAAAAAGACAACGACTATAACTATTAAAGATAAAACTTATGCTAGAATATTATTTGTTGTTGGCCTTGAACATAAAAATAATAAAGCAAATTTAAAATTAGCAAAAGATTTAAATGAAATAATTAAAAGAAATTACCCTAAACTTTCAAGGGGAATAATTACTAAAGCAGGTAAAGGGGTAGATGGAATATATAATCAAGATTTAAGTGAAAATGCAATGTTAATTGAATTTGGTGGTGTTGATAATACGATTGATGAGGTAAATAATACTGCATATGTTGTAGCAAATGCTTTAAAAGAATATATAGGTGATTTAAATGAAAATTAATAAATGGATGGTAAATAGTGTATTTATATTATTTTTAGTTTACATAGTAATATATATTTCTCAGGTTACTGGATATTATGAATATAGTGAATCAAAAAAAACTAGTTTAACAAAAGAACAAATTATACAATTTGAACAAGATGTAAAAGATGGTAAAAAAGTTGACATAAAAGATTATTCAAGTGTAAATACATATCATTATGATAATAATGTAAGTAACTCAGCATTATCTATGTCAAATGGTATTGAAAAAACAACTAAAAATATATTAAATAGTTTTTTTGATATAACTGATAAAATATTTGGTTTATAGTGATATAATTTAATTGGTGATATTATGGAAATTAAAAAAATAACTTCAAATAAATATATAGATTGTAATAGTTATATTGTTATAAGTGAAAATGAATGTATAATCATTGATCCTAGTTTTAATTTTGAAGAGATTATAAAATATGTAAAAGATTTTACTGTAAAATATATTTTACTAACTCATTGTCATATTGATCATATTTATGATGTTAAACGATTAAGTGAAAAAGTTTGTGCAAAAGTTATTGGAAGTAAAAATTTAAGTATAAATATTTTAAATAAAACTATCAGATTTGATGATTTATTTAATGTTAAATATGAACATAGAAAAATTGATATGATTTTAGAAGAAGAAAAAAATTATTTTTTTGGAAATAAAAGTTTTAAAATAATTGAAACTATGGGTCATACTAATTGTTCAATTTGCATTTTAATAAAAGATAGTTTATTTTCAGGAGATACAATTTTTTCTCATGGAAGTCATGGAAGAGTTAATTTTATTACTTCAAATGCATTTGATATGAAACAAAGTATAAAAAAAATTTTAAACTTAGATGAAAACATAGTTGTTTATCCAGGACATGGAGAAAATACAACTATTAAAGATTATAAACGAATATACATGTAACATAACGCTATGTTGCTTTTTTTTCCATAAAATGGTATATTACTTTTATGAGGAAATTTATGAAAAATATTTTAGGTAATAATTTAAGAAAGTACAGATATAATAATAATTTAACATTAAAAGAAGTAGCTGATTATATTGGCGTTTCTCATACAACAGTTAAAAATTATGAAGATGGAGTTGCAGTACCACCTTATGAAAAATTACAAGCATTAGCTAAGCTTTATGATACAACTGTTTTTGAATTTAACAAAGAATTTATTATTGAGAAAATAGATTTTGAACCTCTTTTTAATGATGGGAAATTTTTAGTTCGTGAAGAGAAAAAATTACGTGAAGTTATAACTGAAGAAATTAATGAATATATAAAAGTATTACATATGAATAATATGGGTTCTTTTAATAATTTTAATAAGATAATTGTTGGTATAAAAGAAAATATAGAAAATATAGTAAATGATATAAGACATAGATTAAATATTTCAGATGATATACCACTTTATAATTTAATTTCTCTTTTAGAAAAAGATAATATTCATGTTATTACAATTGAAAAAACTGAAAATTTTACAAGTTTTAGTACACTTGTAAATACTATTGCATTTATTGTAGTTTCAGAAGATGAAAATGGTGCAGTATTTAGATATAATCTTGCCAAAGGTTTAGGAAAACTTATGATAGTTTTACGTGAAGATAATGAAGAATTATATGATGAATTTGCAAAAAGTTTTTTACTACCAAGAGAATCTTTAATAGAAGATTTGGGAATTAAGAGAAATTTAATTACTATTGATGAATTAATTATTCTAAAAAATAGATATAATGTAAGTAAAAAACTGATTTTAGATAGGCTATTAGATTTAGAAATTATTACTAACTATAGATATAAAGAGTTAAACTCTGCTATTAAAAAAAGTGAAGATACTAGTATAATAAAAAGTGAAGAAAATGTAAAATATAATTTATTAAAATCAAAATTATATAATGAAGGATTAGTAACCAATGTTATTGAAATGTAATAATTAAAGGTTTTACTAGTTTTTTTTATTTAATTATTATATAATAAAAAAGGTGATATTTATGAAAAGAGAAAATATTCGAAATTTTTCTATAATCGCACATATTGATCATGGTAAAAGTACTTTAGCTGATAGAATTCTTGAAATTACAAATTCTGTTGAATCAAGAAATATGAAAGTACAATTACTAGATAGTATGGATTTAGAAAGAGAACGTGGAATAACAATTAAATTAAATGCTGTTCAATTAAATTATAATTTTGAAGGTGAAGATTATGTACTTCATTTAATTGATACGCCAGGCCATGTAGATTTTACATATGAAGTTTCAAGAAGTTTAGAAGCTTGTGAAGGTGCTATTCTTATAGTTGATGCTACTCAAGGTATTGAGGCACAAACCCTTGCAAATGCTTATCTAGCAATAGATGCTAATCTTGAAATTATTCCTGTAATAAACAAAATTGATTTACCTAATGCAGATGTTGATGCAAGAATACAAGAGTTAGAAGATACTTTTGGATTTACATCTAAAGATATAGTTTTAACAAGTGGAAAAACTGGTCTTGGAGTAGAAAATTTAATTAAAGAAATTATTAAAAAAATACCTGCTCCTAAAGGTAATATTGATAAACCATTAAAAGCGCTTATTTTCGATTCATATTTTGACTCATATCGTGGAGTTATTGTTAGTATTAGAGTTGTAGAAGGTAGTATTAAAAAAGGTGATACAATTTTAATGATGCAAACAGGTTCAACATATGAAGTTGTTGAACTTGGTATAACTAATCCAACAGAAATAAAAAAAGATCAATTAGTAGCTGGTGAAGTAGGTTTTATTGGCGGATCAATAAAAACAATTGATACTATAAAAGTAGGGGATACTATTACTTTAAAATCAAATCCTACAAAAGAAGCACTACCAGGATATAAAAAAATTAATCCTATGGTATTTTGTGGTATTTATCCAATTGAGGCAAATAAATATACTGCATTAAAAGAGGCTTTGCAAAAATTAAAATTAAACGATTCATCTTTAGAGTTTGAACCTGAAACTTCTAAAGCACTAGGTTTTGGTTTTAGATGTGGCTTTTTAGGACTTCTTCATATGGAAATAATAAGAGAACGAATTGAAAGAGAGTTTAAAATTAATTTAATAGTAACATCTCCTTCAGTTATTTATGAAATTAATCAAACTGATAATACAATAATTTTAATTGATAATCCGACTAAACTTCCTGATATACAAAAAATTGACCACATTAAAGAACCATATGTTAAATCAGATATATTTGTACCAAGTGAGTATATTGGATCTGTTATGGAACTTTGTACTGAAAAACGTGGTACATATATTGGTATGGATTATATTGATAAAACTAGAGTAAATATTAAATACGAATTACCGCTTTCTGAAATAGTTTATGATTTTTTTGATAAATTGAAAAGTGGAACTAGGGGATATGCTTCTTTTGATTATGAATTTATTGGAAATAAAAAATCTAACCTTGTTAAAATGGATATTAAGGTAAATAATGAACTTGTTGATGCTTTATCTGTAATTGTTAATAAAGATTTTGCTTATGATAGGGGTAGAATTATAGTAAATAAATTAAAAGATTTAATTCCAAGACAAATGTTTGAGGTTCCAATACAAGCAACAATTGGTAACAAGGCTATTGCTAGAAGTGATATAAAAGCTATGAGAAAAAATGTACTTGCTAAATGTTATGGTGGAGATATTTCTCGTAAAAGAAAATTATTAGAAAAACAAAAAGAAGGAAAGAAAAAAATGAAAATGATTGGTAATGTTGAAATACCAAGTGATGCATTTTTAGCTGTACTTTCTATGGATGAAAAATAATGTATGTAAAGGATAATTTATGAAATCATGTTATATACATATTCCTTTTTGCAACAATATTTGTACCTACTGTGATTTTAGTAAAATGTTTTACAATACAAAGATTGTTGATAAATATTTAATTGCTTTAGAAAATGAAATTAAATATAATTATAAAAGTGAAAAATTAAGTACACTTTATATTGGTGGTGGAACTCCTAGTAGTTTATCAATAAGTCAATTAGAGAACTTATTTAATATTTTAAAAATAATTAAATTAAATAAAGTTTTTGAATTTACTATAGAATGTAATCCAGAGGATTTAACATTAGAAAAAATAAAATTATTTAAAATGAATAATATAAATAGAGTTAGTATTGGTGTTCAAACATTTAATGAAAATCATTTAAAATTTTTAGGAAGAAAACATAATTATGAAATAGTTAAAAGTGCAGTTAAATTATTGAAAGAAAATGGAATAAAAAACATAAATATTGATATGATGTATGGTTTTGAAAATCAAACTATCAAACATCTTAAAGAAGATTTATTTAAATTAGATAAATTAAATATTAATCATGTATCATATTATAGTTTAATTATTGAACCAAATACTAAATTATATATTAATAATATTAGTTTTTTAGATGATGATATTCAATTAGAAATGAATGAGAAAATAATATCTTTTTTAGAGGAAAAAAAATTTTATCATTATGAAATTAGTAATTTTGCTAAAATGGGATATGAAAGCAAGCACAATCTTACTTATTGGAATAATGAAAACTATTATGGTTTTGGTCTTTCAAGTCATTATTTTATAAATGATGTTAGATCTGAAAATACTAGAAATATATTTGATTATATTGATAGAAAGTATTTACTTAATTCTAATAAATTAACAAAATTAGAAAATATGCAAAATGAAATGATTTTAAATCTTCGTAAATTGGAAGGAATAAATAAAGAAAGATTTCAAAAAAAATTTAATAAAAATATTGAAGAAGTTTTTGATTTATCAAAATTAGAATTTAAAGATGGATTTTATAAAATTAATAAAGATAAAATATTTATAAGTAATGAAATTTTAAGAGACTTTATTTGAATAAGTTTCTTTTTTTTGACCATAATATTTTTGGGAGATGATAATGATGATTTCAGTAAAAGATAATTTAATTATTACAGATGTTTTAAATTCATTTGAATTAATAATTAAGAAAAATAGTGAGTATATATCTCATGATGAATCGGTTGACATAAGTAAAGATCTTGATAGAGTGAATAAAAGATTGCTTACTTGTTATCAAAATTTAATGGAGGTTTTAAGCAATGTGTAGTTTAACAGAAAAAGACGTCTTACTTGACGTAATTGGAGGATTAAAGTCTTCTCTTAATGTAATTAATACTCTTGATATAGAAAGTTCTAGTGAAGAATTACTTTCAGTTTCTAGAGATGTTTATGATGAGGTATTAAATATTCACAGAGATTTATTTAATATTGCAAATTTAAAAGGATATTATTCTATTGCAAGTGAAACACCAGAGAAAGTAAAGGAATCCTATTTAAAATTTGAAAATGGTTTAAATACGTTAAAAAAATAATCGCTAACTAGCGATTATTTTTATTATTTTTTCAAGTGTATAAACTTTCTTATCATAAGTAATAGTATAAGTTATTTTAAATTCTGCTTGTGTTTCAGTATTTATAGTACCAACAGCATTACCAGTATTCATATTAATAATTTTTTTAGTTATTTTTACATCAGGACTATTTGTAATATCAGTAGTTCCTTTTTTTATTATAATTGGTTTAGTAGGTTCCGTGTAAGTACTACCAATTACAACAGTAATAAGATTATTTGTAGTAAGATTTACTGTAACATTTTCAACAGGATCAATAGGTGAATCGATAGTTACTGTAATTGAAACTCCTTTACTAACCTTTTCTAAAGCTTTAGTAAAGGAAACTTTGACAGTAAAAATAGCGCTAGTTTCACCATCTTTAAGAGTTGTAGTATAACTTTTATTAGATATACTATCTAACAAAACATCATTTTTATAAATATTATAAATAGGATCACCTAAATTAACATTTACATCATTTGTATAGTTCCAATTAAGTTTTACTGTTTTATTTTCTAAAGATGATGTAAGATTAGTTACATCATCAGCTTTTTCATAACTCGTACTAGTTTCAGTAGGTCCAGTACCCGTTTTAAACCATTCATAAACTATTTTATCATTAGGTGTATCACTACTTGGTAGCATAGCTGGAGTAGTACCAAGTTCTACTCCAATTTTTTGGACTGTGCTAGGTGTTTTAAATGTTTTTTTATTTCCTTTGAATACAACATTACCAACAGCATTAATTATACGTTTTCTATCAGGCCAATTAGCTGTTGTAAGATAATGTTCTTTACTTAATTGTTCATAACCATACCAAATAGAAATACTATATTCAGGAGAATAAGATACATACCATAAATCTGGAATAGCGTTATTTGGAAGTCCTAATTTTCTTTTCGTTTTTGAGTCAAGATTAGTTGTACCAGTTTTAGAAGCAATCTGAATTCCACTAAGTCTAGGTCCAGAGATTCCTTGTAAAATATCTGTAATCATAAATGCTGTAGATGAACTCATAGCTTTTACAGTAGGCGGAATAAGTTCTTCAACTACGCCAGTATTTCTATATTCAATCTTTTTAACAGTATAAGGTTCTGTGAAATATCCTCCATTTGAAAATGCTGCATATGCACCTGCAAGTTCTATTGGATTTGTTCCATTAAATCCACCGATTGAATGAGATTCATGAAGAGGAGATTCCGGTTTGATTCCAAGATCCTTTACAAATTTTTCAATATTTTTCGAATTAACTTGTTGAAAAGTTTTAAGAGCAGGAATATTACGTGATTGTACTAATGCTTGACGAAGTGTCATATTACCAAAATATTTACTATCCCAGTTGCCAATAGGAGTACCATCTGAATAAGTATAAGGTTCATCTTTAACCATTGTATAAGTAGAATAATTATTATATTCTATAGCAGGCCCATAATCAAATAATGGTTTAGCTGTAGAACCAGGTTGTCTATTTATATCAGTTGCAAAATTATAAGTAGATGCACCTTCACGATTACGACCAGCATAAATAGCAGGCATACTTCCAGTTTCAGAATGTACAATTCCAGCTGCAATTTGTACAATATCATCTTTTAATTTTAGATTATCAAGGGCATTATTTACTTGAACTTGTAATTTTTGATCTAAAGCTGTATAAATAAGCATTGGTGTAGTATATGGATTTTTACCAGTTTTGTCTTTTACTTCAGCAACTACTGTATCAATATATCCTTGAATATCATTTTTTTCAGCAGTTTTTTTACCAACTAATAAACTTTCAACTGGAATAGAATTGGCAAGTTTTCTTTCATTAGAAGTTATATAACCATGTTTTTCCATTAAATATAAAACAGTACTTCTTCTAGCTTCTGCTCTCTTAGGATTTTTATATGGATCATAAGCATCTGGAGATTGAAAAAGTCCAGCAATTGTTGCAGCTTCTGGAAGTGTTAACTGAGAAACATCTTTACCAAAATACATTAAAGATGCTGCTTGAACTCCATATGTACCAGAGCATAAATATGGAATATTTACATAATATTCAAAAATTTCTTCTTTACTATATTTTCTTTCAAATTCAAATACAGAAAGATAAATATCAGTAAATTTTCTTACAATCGTTTCTTTTCTATTAGTATATTGAAGCTTAGTAATTTGCATAGGTAAAGTTGATGCTCCACCAGCATTTTTTCCTAAAAGTTGTCCGACACTTGCAGATAAGAAACGTTTAATATCTAATCCACTATGTTTAAAAAAATTTGAATCTTCTGTTGCAATAATCGCATTAACTAAAGTTTCAGGAAGTTCTTCAAATGAAACCTTTTCACGTTTTTCAGTACCTAAAGTAGCAGCAATATTTCCATCTTTATCATAAACAATAGAAGATTCCATTGTAAATAAGTTTTCTGGATCAAATTCAGGAGCATTCTTTACTATATAATTTGCAAAAAATATTAAAACAATTATTCCAATTAAAGAAACAATACAAGTAATACCAAATAATATAGTTATTATTTTTTTCCAATTAATTTTTCTTCTTCTAACTTTTTTTAAACGAGATTTTTTATTTTCTTCTTTTTTATCTTTTCTTGTTTTGTTAAATGACTTTTTAAAATCTTTCATATCTAGTCCTTTTCTATTAAAATATCTACTATAGATAAATAATTTATTCTAGGCATATATTTTTTATCAATTAAATATCCATTTTTTTTAAAATAATCAATACTAATGCTTGATGATTTTTCATTATACTTTGTTATAAATTTATCAATAGTAATTAAATAAACTTCATCAAGTAAAGAAAATTGTACTATTATAAAACTAATTCCACCATGATCATAAACTTTCATCATATGTTTAATTTGATGATTTTGAATATTTCTTTTGGGAAAACTAGTTTTATTTTTTGTTTCTTTGACTTCAAAATCAATGTAAAATCCTTTGTAAACTCCATTATAATCAGTAGTTGATTTAGTTTTATAATAGGCTTTTGTGATTACTGCATCAAGTCTATTTGGATAATGAACTTTATGCACACTAATTGGTGTAGGTTTTTTATGAATGACTGCAATATTATTTTGAAGATAATAATCATTAGTAACATTAATATCTTCCTCAAGATTCATTCCTCTATTTGAATAATTTGTAGTTTTTTCAGTAGTTTTTTTTAAATAACTTGGATACTTCATATATTCACCATTATCATTATACTATATTTGGAAAAAAAGTTAAACAAAAAACACCAACTTTAGTTAGTGTTTTCTAATTATATGATATTCAAGAAATTTAGGCATAAATATAATTGAACTAATTCCAATTAAAGAACAGATTAATCTATACATAAAATTTGTATTATTTTTAACAATAAAAAATAATAAATCAAAATTAAAAAGTCCTATCAAACCTAAATTTAATGTACCAAAAATTATAAGTAATATTCCTATGTTATTAATAAACTTCATAATCTCTCCTATATAATTATATAAAAGAAATTAAAAATTATTACATTTCAACTTCAATATGTTTATATAAAAGTGGGATTACTATAAATGAACTAATTCCAACTAATACATATATTATTCTAGATATATGATATAAATCTCCACCAAATAATGATTCTATAGGGTTAAAATCAAAAAGTCCTATTGATCCCCATACAAAACCACCAATCATAAGTAAAACTAAGGCTAATTTATAAATTTTTTCCATATTTCCTCCTTTTTATGTACATTTAAAGTTTTCCCAAAAAATAATAAATTATTCAAATAATTTTCTTAATTATATAAATATTAAAAATAAAAATTTTTCAATCTTGTTTTTAAATTATTAGTAAGCAATAAATGCAGGTTTAATATTGTAATTAATAAATTCAAATTGAAATATTTACAAATTAAATTATATATGCTATATTTAATTTTAGAAAATCATCTTAAACAATAATGAGGGTTATAAAATGGGATTTTTCATGTTACTTTTTGCCATAGTATTTTATTGTATATATTCATCAAAACTAGAAAAATTAGAAAATAAAATAAAAAAATTACAAAAGAAATTAAAAGGAGAAAATAGTATGTCGAAAATTATCCAAGGGCTTATTGGAAAAAAATGTACAATACAATCTCATGAAATATTTCAATTTAATGGAAATACTATGATTGAAGGTACTATATTAGAAACAGATGAGGAATGGTTAAAAATTAGTTATGTGGATAAAAGAGGTAAAGAAAAAAACGCAATTATTCGTATTGAATGCGTTGATAATATTCAAATAATTAATGTCCCAATTGCAAATGACTAAGACAAATTTTTAAAGTTCAGATAATTAAAAAGTACTACTAGAAATATTAGTATTTTTTTATTATGCAATAAAATAACAATTTTTAATATAACGTTAAAGGGTAATATAAAGTACTGAATTTTAAAATTATTTGAATAATTTTAAAATAATTAAAATATAGTTAATTAGATTTAAGGGAGGAAATATGAAAAAAATAGTAATATTATTGTTAGTTTGCTCAACTTTATTTTTATATGGTTGTTCATCAGAAACAAAAGAAAGTGTAATTAATAAAATTGAAGATAATTTAATCAATTCAAAAGGTTATATTGTAGAAGGTACTTTAGAAATTATAAATAATGAAGATACTTATAAATATGATATAGAAGCAGCTTATAAAAAAGGTGATTTATTTAAAGTTGATCTTAAAAATTTAGCTAATGATCATAAACAAGTTATTTTGAAAAATGAAGAGGGTGTTTATGTGGTTACACGCAAAAGTTTAACTTATTCAAGAGGCTAGTAATTAAAAGGCAAAGTGCTAGTTTAAATACAATAATAATCAATAGTTTTCACATCAATTTAGGGTGTGAAAGCTATTTTTTTATGGAAAAATCATCAAAAAAGCTACATTTATTATACCCAAAAAAGCAAAAAAATAAAGAGGGGGGGTACCAAACAAAAAGCGAACAAATAAAGACCGAAAAATAGGGTAAATCATCTTCAATTTAAAATCTCAAAATGTTATGATTTAATTGTGAGAGGGAAAACCAAACTCACTAGAAAGGAGGCGAAAGAAAATGGAAAGAAAGCCAATTATAATTACAAAAGAAATGCTTGAAAATGCTGAAAAAGAAGATGGGTTATATGCTTTATATGTTTATGAGGATATAGATTTACCATTACTTATGGAAGAAGAAATTGTTGAACATTATAGAGAACAGCTAGAAGCACAAGGACAAATAATATTATAACAATTATTAAAAATGAAAATTAAGAAAGGAGGAAATAGAAATGAAAAGAAATAAAATTATTATAACGAAAAAAGTAGTTGAAAATGCAAATAATCAATTACAACAATTAGATGAGTTAATGAAAGCAATTTATAGCGAATTAGAAGATAAAGTTTTAAACTTTTATGAAAATTGTAATGATGACTATAATTTGTTTGAAAAAAAGTATGCCGATTTAGTTAGTCTATACAATTACATTTATTATGATATTTGTGGTGATTATCGTATGTATACCGAAGCTCCTAATTATCGTAAATGCATAGATTTATACACCAAATATTGTGTAAATATTTAAAATCTATTGAAAAAATGAAAAAGAAAGGAGGAAATGAAAATGTTGAATTTAGATAACTTTTTTCAAAACTATGAAATAGCTTCAATTAAAGAAGTTAAGAACAAAAAATATGTTATTACAAACGAAATGTTAAAAAAAGCAACATCGTAAAAGGTCCAATAGGCAAAATGGTTTATGACATTGAAGAATTAAACCTTATGTTAGAGGTTGCAGTTGTTAAGCGATTTAAAAAAGAATTAAAAAGATACGGACAATTTGCAGTATAAGAATTACAAGAAAATTAGAGAAAGGAGGTAATAAAATGAATGTTAAAGAGTTTTGGAAAATCATTGAAGAAACAAAGCCTATGCCTTATGTAGCAAATGAAATGTTTATCAACAAAGTAAATACTTATTCTAATGATGACATAAAAAAAGCACAAGCTATTTTAAATAAATACGATGAGATGTTAGGAACTGTCATTGATGAAGATAAGCTATATGATAGATATGGAATAGCTGATGACCATTACCTTGATTTTAAGCATTGGGTAATTTCAAAAGGGTTTGAAATGTACAAAGCAATTTATAATGGTAATTTTGAAGTATTAGAAGATTATTTGTCGATAGAAGATTATGTAACAATAGAAAATGTCACTCTTACTATCTATGACACAATAAAAGTTGAATTTGAAGGATTTTCTTTCATAGACATTAATGACTATGAAGAAAAATATACTGATGATGATTACTTTGGCTACGATAGTTTAACTGATAGTGATATAATAGAAATAGAAAAATCAGTTGAATAGAAAGGTTGTGAAACCATGCTTATATATGGCTATAAGGGTAAATGTTGCCCTACATCATCATCAGATATGCACGATAAAAATGTTAGGGCAATACTTTACTACAATAGAGATGTGCTTAATAAAGGAACTTCTATTGATATAAAAGGAGGACACTCACTTTTATTAAGACAAGTTTACAACACTTACAATACCTTATGTAAGTTTAATAATTTGTTAGTTAGTGATAATATTCAAGATTCACTTTCCTTGTTAAATAATTATTTAACTAACAACGAAGATGTTGCCGAACAAAACTATGATAGCAAAATTAGAGGTATCTATGACACTTTAAAAATAGCTTACAATAGGTTAAGCAATAATATTGATACACTTGATGACATAAAAAAGAAAGTTGTCGCAAGTATGAAGTTTTATGAAAAGTTAGACTTGTTTCAAGTAGCAAGTATAAATCAACAAAAAAATTATGATGATTATATTTAAAAGAAAGGAGGAAATAAAAACTATTGTGTTTAAGGGCATAAAAAAACAAGTAAGATTATGGTCGGTTGCAAAGGACTTAACATACTTGTTCAATAATTAGATTATATACTAATAATGCTTTAATTACAACTATTCTTACAAAAAAACAATTTATCTTATCATATAGCTAGTTTTTCACTTTCTCACTATGTGGTAAGCACTTTCAAAAGGGTTAAGTCAAAAGACTTGCCCTTTCTTTCTTTTTTTGTAAGAGTATAGACCTTAATTTTGCTTGTGCTTGAATATAATAGTTTAATAATTCTCCCTATAACTTTTACTAGATAGGACTTTTAAAGTATTAATACTTAATTTTTTTCTTTTAGTTGCTTTTCAAAATAACCTCGTAAATAATGAGTTTTTGACATATCTTTTAAGGTGTCCTCCAATGATATATAAAGATGTTCTTCTTCCGAAGTAATGCTATATGGTAAGTCATTTTTATATCTTGGCTTTAAAGTAGTATGAACATCAATACTAATCTTTTTTTGTTCCTCTTTATAATTAAAATTAAAATAAATGTTTTCTATTTTAGGCAGCTCAAAATAATCTTTGTTTGTACTAACATTTTTAATTATTAAATCGCATACCTCTTGGGCTTTTTCTTTAGATAGGTTTTCAATGGCAATAGTTTTTGTGTTGTGACATTTGAGAATTATATTGTTTTTATTGTCAATATAAATATCATATTCACTTGGCTTTATCATAGTGTCTTTATATCCCTCTTTATTTAAACCCATTTTTATCTTGTCTTGGTTTGTTTCAAACATACTCTTTCCTCCTTTTTCACTTTAATAATTTAATTTTAAAGGTTGTTTGTACTTTCTGTGAAGTCTTTCATAATTAATATTAAAATATATAAGAATATAAGAAAGATTAATATTAATTATACTTTCTAGTATTTGTAAAGAATTAAGAGTATAAAAAGTTAATATTATCAAACTTTTGCTTTACACTTTGCAGTTAAAACTAGAGCGAGATATATCAATTTCTCAAGAAATATGCTACAATTTAAATGTAATTTGAAAGGAGACATTTAAATGTATACTAATTATGAACAATTTAAAGTTGTGAGGTCGATAATGGATGGATACTCAAAAGAACAAACTCAACATTTTGCTGAATATTCTACTAGATTAAAAGAGTTTACAACTAATTCGGCTTTTGATATTAATAATCCTAGTATAGTTCAAACATTAGCAGGAACTACAAGTCAAATGAATGCTTATCAACAAGACTATTTAAAAGCTCAAGCTGTATTGAAAAAATTAGGACAAATATCAGTTTCCAGCTATGAGACAGCAATTCCAATGGGGAGCCAAGTAGATACTAAAGCTATGCAAGAAAAAGGAGATGCTATGTTTCAAGATGTTTTAGCAAGTCAAGAGTGTAATGGTATATTAAGTGAAATGGCATATAGCTTATATGTAGAGCAAAAATTTCCTATGGATATTAAAGCTTCTTATAGTATGGAATCAATAAATGAAAGAGAAAGTCAAATTCAAGCAATGTTAGAAAGTGGAAGTATCACCAAAGAACAAGCAATATATTGGAGTACAATGCAAACTGCACTATCTAATTCAGAGCATTTTATTGAATATGCTAATCAATTTGAACAACCTAAAACAATGTAAGAATTACTAGCAATAAATCGTTGCTAGTTTTTTGTCCTTTCATTTAGGACTAGGTACATCAATTTTACCCTAGTCGGAGAAATAAAGGCGAAACATACCCTAGTAGGTGGCAACACCTTTTTTCTTTTACCAAAAATTTGGTGCAACTTTTAATGCCTCCGTACCAAACTTTTTTAAGCCCATACCAAAACGAAAACAACCGAGATGTATATTTCATACCAAAAATGAAATGTTTTGGTAATTCGATTTAAAGGGTAAATAACGAGGTATCGTATTCATAGCTTACAATGTAGTTGTTAAAGGTGCTTATAATATGCCTTTATATACTATTATTGTACTTTTAGTGGTTTATAATCTCTTTTTGGTAGAGGCTTATAGTCTTTTATACTATCAAGCTATATAGGAGGTTTATTAAGGTATGCAATATTATAGTACAAATGAAATAAGTAAGATGTTAGGATTAAAGATTAAAACTATTCAAAAACTAATCAGAGATAAGAAAATAATAGCTTTTAGAGTTGGTAAAAGGTTTAGGGTTGCTGATACTGATTTAAAGCAATTCATTGAAAGTCAAAGGATTTAATCTATGGGAAAGCAAGAACACATCACGACTTATGAGGCATATTTGCCAACATTAAAAGAGGACATCATAAAAATAATGACCGAGTGGGAAAAAGAGGCACATATTGATGTTGACAAAATAAATATGGACTTTGCAAAAAGTACCACCTTTGAAAATGAATTGAAAGCACATATAGATAAGTTAGTTGAACAAAAGATAACTGAAATATTTACTGATAGGAGGAACAAGACTTTACTTGCTCTTTATAATACATTAGAGTTTGAGGGGTTTGAGCGAAATTGTATAGGTTGTTTAATGGTTGATAAACATTATGGCAAAAACAATTAATATCAACATATAACACGAAACATCATTTTTTAAGCTTTTGGTGTTAGCTTTATTTTAAATAGTATATTTATATTAAAAAAATACTGATCGAACACCAAACTGTTATAAATGGTATTTATTGAGGGGTAAGTCCCTCATCTTTTTTATTGGTGGTACCAAACAAAAAGCGAACAAAAATAGACCGAAAATATGCCCATAACTACTTATTTTAAATGTCGTTATTTAGTATGATTAAGATGTAAGGAAGGAGTAATTTTTTACTAAATAACACATAAGTTTTTATTAAGGTGATAGCTTATGAAAATAACAAATAACTTTAATGTAGATGGTAAAACATTACAAGAAATAATAGAACAATTTTTAGTCATTTTTTACAATGAAAATGTAGAGAATTGCTAGTAATTATGGGCAAAATGTGCTATAATAAAGATGTATTTAAACAGTACACTTTGCCTATCTAATAGAGAAGAAAGGAGATAATCTAAAATGGTAGGAACAGTTGAAAACAAAGTGTATAAAGTTGGAATATATTTGAGATTATCTCGTGAAGATAAAAAAGAGGGAGATAATGAAAGTGGTAGTATTGGTAATCAAAGAGATTTACTTTTAAACTACATCAAAGATAATAACTTAATCTTTGTTGATGAGTATATTGATGATGGTATAAGTGGAACAACCTTTGATAGAGAAAACTTTAATCGTATGTTGCAAGATATAGAAAGCAAAAAAATAAATATGGTTATTGTCAAAGACTCATCAAGATTAGGTAGAAACTATTTGGAAAGTGGGCTTTATTTAGAACAATACTTTCCAGAAAGGCAAATAAGATGTGTTTGTTTAAATGATAACTACGACTCATTAAACCAAAATAGTAGTGCAAGTGATATAATGCCTTTTAAAAACATAATGAACGAGTTTTATGTTAAAGACATTTCAAACAAGGTTAAATCAAGTGTAACCAATAGGCGAAAGAGTGGGAAGTTTTTAGGAACTTATACCCCTTATGGTTATAATAAAGACCCCCTAGATAAAAATAAACTTGTAATTGATGAAACAAGTGCCGAAGTAGTAAAGCGAATATTTAAAATGTTTGCGAGTGGTGTTGCATTAAGCGAAATCGCAAGAATATTGACCGATGAAAAAGTGCCGATACCAAGTGTTTATAAAAACTATAATAGAGGTATGATGTCAACTATGTATGGTAATTGGGGATTAAGAACAATAAGTGATATTCTACAATGCCCTACCTATATTGGAAACCTAACACAAGGAAGAACAAAAAAGATAAGTTATAAATCTAAAAAGAGAGTTAGAACAAGTCGTGATGAGTGGATAGTTGTTGAGGGTGCTTGTCCTCCTATTATAGATAAGGAAACATTTGATATAGTGCAAAACATATATAATAAGAATAAAAATCAAGGTAAGAACACACAAGACATCTTATTAAAAGGTATGGTGTATTGTAAAGAGTGTGGTCATACAATAGGTTTTAGATTACATAAGGCACAAACAAAATCAAAAGGCGAAGTAACTAGATGTTATGGTAATTGTAATTATTGGGCAAAGCATAAAAGATATGCACCTTGTACCCCTCACAATGTTAAATATTATGAATTAGAAGAATTAGTCTTAAAAGAGGTTAAGAAAATGGCAAAGTCAGTTAAGAAAAATAACTTGCCTAATCTACTTAAAAATAATGATAAGAAAGTCAAGAAAGAAAAAGAACTTGAAACAAGATTATCAAGACTAAAGCAAGAGTTATCATTAAGCACAAAAAAAGTGGATGACTTATATATGGATAAATTAAATGGTGTTATTGACCTTGATATGTTTAAAAGGATGTACAATACACTTGCCGAAGATAAAGACAAAAAAACTCACGAGATAAAGGAAATAGAAACTAGCTTGTTTAATTTTAAAAATAATATAGTAAAAAATGATGAACAATATAATAAAATCATAGATACCTTTTTATCAATGAAGGAACCAAACATACAATTACTCACATCTTTAATTGATAAAATCGTAATTGATGAGCAAAAGAATGTTGATATATTTTATAAGATAAAACCATTACAAAATGGTTATTAAAAAAACAAAAAAATTAAACCTTTGAGTGTTAGAGTACTTACACCATCACTAAATAAAAGTTTTAAGTTTCAAAGTAATTGGCCATTTAATAATTCACAAAGTTATTTAGTCCAATCATTAATTACTGATATAAAAGAAGATGAAAAGTCAGAATTTGTTAAAGAAAAAGATGGATATAAATTTACAAGTAAAGTAAATTATCCTAATAATAAAAAACTTATAAATCAAGTTGTAATTTTTGATAAAAAATTTAATCCAGTAAGTGTTTCAGTACTTGATAAAGATGGTAATGTTCAAATTAAAATGTCTTACGCGAAAGTAAATAATGAACCAAAATTTAAAGATAATTATTTTATACTTGCTGATAATATGAAAACAAATGTTGAAAGTAAATCTGAGGAAATGGTATCAAAAATAGATGATATAATTTATCCAATGTATTTACCAGAAAATACAAGATTGGAATCTCAAGAAAAAGTTTCTAAAGATATTGGAGAAAGAGTTATTCTTACATTTAGTGGTGATAAATCATTTATGTTAGTTGAAGAAACTGTATCAAAAGAAGAAGATATGCTTGTAATACCTACATATGGTGAACCAATTGTACTTCATAATACTGTTGCAGCTGTTTCAGATAATTCAATTTCTTGGACAGATGGAGTATATGATTTTTATGTTGTAAGTGACACATTAGAAAAAGAAGAATTAATTACTGTTGCTCAAAGTTTAAGTAGCGTACCTGTTATGAAATAAATTTAAAATTTATTATAATATGAACCTATTTCTTACATATAAGAAATGGGTTTTTATATATGTATTATTTTCATTATTTATTTACTATATATTTTAATCTAATTTAATAATTATCTGATTTTATTACTTAAAAATAAATCTATTATGATAAAATATTGTAGCATGCAAATTTTAATTAATTAAAGTAATAAATATTAAAAATAAAAGAACTGTTTTTATTAAATACAATTCTTTTATTTTATCAATTTTTAAACTTATTTTTTGAATTTTTCAACAAATTCATCTGTATTATTTTTAAATACTTTTGATTTTTCTCTAGAAAATCCTAAAACAAAATTTTCAAAAGTTTCAGCAAATAATGTATCTGCATTTTTATGATCTTTAACTGAAACAACTTTTTTATAAATTACGTTGTTTTTACAACCAAAGAAATAATTAAATGAAATGTCATCATATTTATTTTTATTATTAGTAACATAATGCCAAATAATATCGTCATTTTTTAAAATACAAAACCTATTTTTTCTAACAAATATAACATTATTTTTGGTTAAAACTTTTGAATTACTTTTATAAATTAAATTATTTTCAATTTCAGTTTCTAATTTTTCTATATAATATTGTTTATCTTCAATATTATTATCAATTAAATTTATAGCTGAAGTATATCTTGAGTTTGAACCTTACTACTTAAATCATCGTAATATGCATAGCTTGTACAATACATTTTATCAATTTTAATTTTCCCGATTTTTGATTTGTTTTTAGTAAGCTCTATTATGTCGTTATAATTATTAGTAGCTATCCCATATCTTCTTTTTTCGTACATTGTATTATAATAAATATATTATTAATATTATATTTTATGTTTTTAATTTTAAAAAATAGAAAATTAGATAAATTAATACAAAATGTGTTATAATTCCTGTATAATTTATTAATATTTTAAGAGGTGGTAATAAATATGTATACGTTTGAAAAATGGGTATTAATTTTTTTTCTTTATTCATTTATAGGTTGGATTTGGGAATGTATTGTTTGTTCAATAACTGAAAAAAAAATAACAAATTCAGGTTTAATTCAAGGTCCTTTTACTCCAATATATGGGTTTGGTAGCATGTTATTTATTTATTATACTAAAAGTTTTCAAGAAGATTTTTTAAAATTATTTATTTTTGGATTTTTTATAATAACTATTTTAGAATTTAGTGTCGGACTTATTATAGAAAAACTTTTTAATGTAAAATTATGGGATTATAGTAAGTTTAAATTTAATATAAATGGTAGAATATGTTTATATGCAAGTATAGTATGGGGATTAGCTTCTGTTTTAATAATTATATATATACATCCTTTTATAGAAAATAATATAATAAATAATATAAATGAATATTTTTTAATAGATTACGTTTTATTAATAATATATTTAATGCGAGTTTTAAATATATTAAAACCTTATGTAATATGCTTTTATGAAAATACATATAATATAAATAAATGAGGTGTATAATATGAGTGATTGTCATTTTGATTTATTAACATTTGCATATGTTTATAGTAAAAACGAAAAGTTAAATTACTTTAAAAAATATTGTGAATCTGTAATAAATCCAGTTAATATAAATAGTGGTATACTTAATTTTTATTTTTTAAACAAAAAGAAGATGAAAAGTGATTTAAATATTGATATGAATGAAAATTCACCTATTAATTTAGTAAAATGTTCTATTGATATACTTAGAAAAAATACAAATATTAATTTAAATCAATTTATTTTGGGAATTGAAGGGTTTGAATATTTTAACATTTCCAATTTAGATTTACTTTACAAAATTGGAATTAGAGCTATTACTATTACTTGGAATTTTAATAATAAATATGCAAGTGGAGTGTTAGGAGATAACCAAAAATTAACTACTAAGGGTAAAAAATTAATTAAAAAATTAATAGATTTAAATATGATAATAGATTTATCTCATATAGGTGAAAATTCTTTTTTTGATATTATAGATATTTGTCATAAAGAAAGAAAAAAAGGTAAAAATCCAATTGTAATAGCTTCTCATTCTAATAGTTATACTTTAACAAAAAACAAGAGAAATTTAACAGATATGCAATTAAAAGTATTAAAATCTATAAATGGATATGTTGGAGTTGTAACATATGCAGATTTTTGTACTATTACGAGTAATTTGAAAAAAGATTTTATAACACATTTAGAATATATTAATAATATAATGGGTTCTAAAAATATATTTATTTCTTCAGATGATTTAAGTTTAGATCCTAGTGTTACTTTAAATAAGTCTGTATTTAAACATAGTAAATTTATTGAAATAAAAGATTTATTAAAAGAAAAATTTAATAGCGAGGATATAAATAATATAATTTTAAATAATTTTAATTATATTAAGAAGGTAGTAAAATGAAAAAAATTATTGGTATCATTAGTAAACGTTTTCCAGGTGGAAATGATTTTAAAAAGGGTAGAATAATTGAAGATTCAATTATTAATTATTTTAAAAGGGAAAATACAGAACTTATTAGTATAATATGTGATGAAAAAAATTTAATTGATGAAAAGATTTTAAACTTTTGTGATGGTTTTGTTTTTCAAGGAGGATCTTATGAAATAAGTGATTTTCATAAACAAATTTTTGATTTTGGAATTAAAAATAAAAAACCTATAATAGGAATTTGTTTAGGTATGCAGTTTATGGGGTTTTATTCTCTTGATAAAATTTTAGAAGAAAAAATTCAAAATATAAGTGATGTAAATCATAATGATAAATTATTAGAATTAGTTCATAAAGTTAAGAGTAAAAAAGAAAGTCACATAAATAGAATTTTTGGTGATGAATTTATTGTTAATAGTAAGCACAATGATTGCTTAATTGAAATTGGAAATGAATTTGAAATATCAGCCTATTCAGATGACAATATTATAGAAGCAATTGAACATAAAAATAAAGAATTATTTGTTATAGGAGTTCAATTTCATCCTGAAACTATGCAAAACGTAGAAAATTTAGTTACAGAATTTATAAAGTTTATGTTATAATTTCCTGGGAGATTATAACATGAAAAGAAAAATTATTATACAAGGAATGCATTGCTTTTCTTGTGAAAATAAAGTTAAAGATGAATTAAGCAAAATTAAAAACTTAAAATGTATTAAAGTTAATGCTGGAAAAGGATTTGCTTTAATAGAATATGAAAATATAGATGAAGAAAAGATTAAAAATTCTATAGAAAAACTTGATTATATATATATATAGGTTTTGGAAAAAATCAAAATAAATACTCTAAATTACTAGATTATTTATTATTGATAATATTTTTTATTATTTTTTTTTATATTTCTAAAATTTATACTCCTACATTTAATGAAACTTCAAGATTAACCTTATCTTTAGTATTTAGTTTCGGTCTTTTAAACTCACTACATTGTATGGGAATGTGTGGCAGTATTTTGATGGTATATTTAGTTTCTTCTAAAAAAGAGCAAAAAAAAGGAACCTATTATTATATATTTGGTAGAATTATTTCTTATACAGTACTTGGTGGTTTATTAGGTCTTTTTGGCTCAGCTTTTACAATAAGTGAAAGTTTTAAGGGTTATATGTTAATTTTTGGTAGTATAGTAATGGCATTATTTGGATTAAAGATGCTTGGTATAATAAATGTACCTAAAATAAATATTTTTAAACATAAAATTAATCCAGGAAAATCAATGTTTGTAGTAGGTCTTTTAAATGGTCTTATGCCTTGTGGTCCACTTCAAATAATGCAGTTATATGCTCTTACATCAGGTAGTTTAATTAAAGGAGCTATAATAATGCTTATATTTAGCATAGCTACTAGTATTTCGCTTTTAATTTTAGGTTTAACTAGTAATAAAATTAAATTCTTTAAAAGTAAAAGTTTTAAATATATTGGATTTATTATTATTGCTGTTTTAAGTTTTAATATGTTTAATCAAGGATTCATACAACTTAAAACAGATGAAATTATTGGTATAAATGAATCTAAATATTTTTCAACTGTTATAAATGATTCAGTTGAATATCAAGAAGTAACTCTTACTGTAGATAGTTCATATCGTTTTAGTAAAAATAATCTTAAAGTCGGAATTCCAGTAAAGATAAATATTGATTCTAAATTAATAGATGGATGTAATAATCCTGGTAAAATAATTTCACCAAATGGTGAGATTATTGAAATAGATTTTGAAAAAACACCATATATCATATTTTTTCCAGAAAAAGAGAGAAGATTAGAAGTAATTTGTTGGATGAATATGCGTTTTGGATTTATTGATATTAAAAAAGGTGCATAAGCACTTTTTTATTCATAATCATAATAATTTATATTATTTGTATGAAAAATTATAAAATTTATTGAAGCCTCTAATTTATTAGAGTACATTGTGCTTTTTTTATAAGTTATTTCATTTAAATATATAAATCTCTTTGAACTTTCATAGCTATCAAATACATATATTAAATCATCGATATTATTTATTAAAATGGTTTCTATAAATCTATACCTACGAACAGATTGCATAGGAAGTATGGTATCAAGCTCATTAGTACTTAAAAATGTCGTATTTTTATATTTGGTATATAAATCATTAATATTACTTATTTTTTTCTTATTAAATAAATTTAATAATAATTTTTTTAATTTGTTATAATCTTTAATTTCACCATTAGAAAAAATATTTTCTTTAAGTATTATTTTACCAAAATCGTATATTTTACTTATATTTTTTTATTTGAAACAGCATAATATATATTTTTCTCTGTAAATTTAATATTTTATTATTCATAAAAATTCTTTTCTAAAATTGCTCATATATACTAAATATTGGTAATATAATACCGGCAATAATAAAATTACAATTAGTAATATAAATATTGGCTCAATTAAACTTTTCATTTTCTTAATCGAACCATTTAATTTAGATTCATAATAATTAGAAGTTTTTTTCATTAAATTTGGAAGTTGTCCTGTTTGCTCACCAATTTCAAACATTTGTTTGAAAAATAAAGGTATATATTTTTCGTTATTAAGTTCATTTAATAAGCTTTTACCAGAAAAGGCATTAATATATATTACTTGTATTATTTCTTTATATACTTTGTTACCAACTTGATTTTTTGTTAATTTTAAAACTTCTAATTTATCTTTTGTAGTATCAAAAAGTAGGCTAATATTAGATGAAATAATAATTAAATTTGATAATACAATGTAACGTCCAATTAATGGAATATTGATTAATAACTTGGCTAAATTATATTTTATTTTTTCATTTTTCCTCCTTTTATAGCTTTTTGAAATATTCTTCCTTAAAAATACTTTGTACATTTTAAAAATAAATATACATCAGCTTTAATATGTAAATTATAGATGATTTTATAAATTTAAAATTTTTATTTTTTTGTTGCATAAATAAAATATTATGTTATAGTATTAATCAAGAAATCTATTTATTCCTACAGGTAGTATTAGAGGTGTGAATATGAACGAAAAAGTAGTATTGTATAAAAATTTTGAAAATGAAAAAGGATCTCTTGCATTTTCTTTTGATGTAATAAATAAAATTTTAAATATACATATTCCATGGATAAATCAAAATTGTAATTTTAATAAAAATATAAATAGACATTCATTATTTTCAAATGAAAAAAATAACGTAGTAACGTTAAAAATTCCTTTAGATAAAAGTGATGATATTTTAGTATCTAGAGAAACTATATATATAAATGATACAATAATAGAAAATGATATTTTGTGTAGTGATGAAAATAATAAATTACATTCAAAATTTATAAAAACAGTTAAAAATTGTGTTAGAAAGATTTATGTTAATCTTTTAGAAAATTATGATAATATCAACCAATTGCCAAATAAATTTTTAAATGATCGTTCTATAACAGAAAAAAATCCAATTGATATAACAAATTCTTTAAATAATAAAAATAATTTTCATCATATTAAGTTATTTTTAAAACATTTAAATAAAGAAAATAAATTAATATTAAACAATTGTTTAAATGATTATGATTGTAAAAAACTTATGAAAGTTTCAAGAATAAATTTAAATAAAGAATTTTGTGAATTTAGTAAAATTTATAGTGAATTACTATCTTATGTTATAACTCTTGATTCAGCAAAAACAGGATGTCATGAAGATGCCTTTTCCTATGATGAAAAAAATTTTTATATTCATATATTAGATTGTAGTTGTGAATGTAAAACACTTAGAGAAGATAAAATTTGTGATGTAATAACTTTAAAAATACCACATGATAAAAATAAAAATTTAGAATTTTTATTAGAGAATATAAAAATAAATAAAAATTATCCTACAGAAAAACTTAATAATGAAAATTTTTATCTTACTAATGAAATAGCATGTGAGCATTTAGTTACAAAAATTATGGAAGATTTTAATAAAACATATATAAGATTATATAATATAGCAAACTATAAACGCTTACGAAAAAATAAATCAACACATATAACTAGTCCTATAAGATTTAAATCTGGAAAAAAACATAATACATTTTTACATGACTATTTAAAATCTAATAATGGAAGTTATAAAATTAAAAATGATGAAAATTTAAATACTTATGAATTTGTAACCCCTAATATTTTAGAAAACATTAATACTTTTAATAATAAAAAGATTAAAAAGATAAAGAAATAATAATAAAAATATGTATATAAATGTTTAAAATATTGACAATAAATAGTTACTTTAGTATACTTTGTATATGAAATGCGTTTGATATAGAACAAGATTTTTAAATAGTGCTTAAAGTGAATTTAGGGTAGTGAAAACTAAATAGTAAACGTTTATTAATTACTATCTATAAAGCAGTAATGTAATAATTATCGTAGGCGAATTGCGTTAAAAGCTAATTAAGTTAAAAATAGGATGGTACCGTGCCACGCACTCCTTGCATAAAATTATTATGTAAGGTTTTTTATTAGGAGGAAATATGAAAAATATAAAAGAAGATGAAAGATTAAATATGTTAAACCATAGCTGTGCTCATGTTCTTGCACAAGCTATTAAAAGATTATATCCAAATGCATTATTTTGGGTAGGACCAACTATTGAAGATGGCTTTTATTATGATGTAGATTTAAAAGATGAAACAATAAAGGAAGAAGATTTTGTAAAACTTGAAAAAGAAATGAGAAAAATTCGAAAAGAAAATAAATTAATTACTAAACTAGAGCTTAGTAAAGATAAAGCTTTAGAAATGTTTGCTCATGATAAATACAAAATAGATTTGATTCAAAACTTTGATGAAGATGAGTTAATCACCGCTTACAAGCAAAATGAATTTGTTGATTTATGTAAGGGTCCACATGTTGAAAGTACAAATCAAATCAAATATTTTAAACTTTTAAAAGTTGCTGGTGCTTATTATAAAGGAGATTCTAAAAATAAAATGCTTCAAAGAATTTATGGTATTTGTTTTGATACTGAAGAAGATTTAAATAAATATTTAGAATTTTTAGAAGAAGCTAAAAAAAGAGATCATAGAAAACTTGGTAAGGAACTTAAAATATTTGATTTAATTCCAGAAGCTGGACAAGGTCTTGCATTTTGGCTTCCAAATGGTATGGCAATTAAAAAAGTATTAGAAGATTATTCTTATGAAGTTCAAAGAAGAGATGGATATAAATTTGTATCAACTCCTGCTATTGGATCAAGATGGTTATATGAAATTTCGGGACACTGGGATCATTATAGAGATAATATGTTTCCTGTTATGACAAATGAGGATGGTGAAGAGTTCGTATTAAGACCTATGAGTTGCCCTCATCATTGTTTAGTTTACAAATCGGATTTAAGAAGTTATAGAGATTTACCTATTAGATATTCAGAAAATGTATTACAACATAGATGGGAAGCATCAGGAGCTTTAATTGGTCTTGAAAGAGTTAGAGCAATGAATTTAACTGATGCACATTTATTTGTTAGAGAAAATCAAGTTAAAAGTGAGGTTGCTAAAGCTTATAATTTAGTTACTAGAGTTATAAAAGATTTAGGTATTGAAATTAATTATGTTGAACTTGCTTTACATGATTCAAAGAATTTAGAAAAATATCATAATGATGAAAAATTATGGGAATATGCTGAAAAAGAAGTTAGAAATACTTTAAAAGAACTTAATATTGAATTTAAAGAAGCAGTAGGAGAAGCGGCTTTTTATGGTCCTAAAATTGATATACAAGTTAAAACTGTATTAGGTACTGTTATTACATTTGCAACTATTCAATTAGATTTCTTATTACCTGAAAAATTTGATTTAACTTATATTGATAAAGATGGTACGAAAAAAAGACCAGTTATGATTCATAGAGGGCTTATGAGTACATTTGAAAGACTTATTTCAGTTTTATTAGAACAATATGCGGGGGCCTTTCCACTTTGGCTTGCTCCTGTTCAAATTAACGTTATTCCAGTTAATGAAGAATTTCATGGAAATTATTGTGGAAAAATTAAAGAAAATTTAGAAAAAATTGGAATTCGTGTTGAACTTGATAATAAAGATGAAAAACTTTCATACAAAATAAGAGAAGGACAAATCAAAAAAATCCCATATAATTTAATTATAGGAGATAATGAGGTTAAAGATAATAAAATTTCTTTTAGAAAATATGGAGAAAATAATACTACAACTGTTGTATTTGATGAATTTATGGAGATGATAAGTAAGGAAAATACTATTATAAAATAAAGGAGAAAAAATGAAAAATAAAAGAGTTTTATTTATGGGAACTCCAATTTTTGCAGTACCAACTTTAGAAAATTTAATAAAAAATTGTAATGTAATTGGAGTAGTAAGCCAACCAGATAAAATTGTAGGAAGAAAAAAGATTTTAGAAGAAACTCCTATTAAAACATGTGCTTTAAATCATAATATTAAAGTTATTCAACCTGTAAAAATAAAAGATAGTTATGAAGAAATTAAAACTTTAAATCCTGATATTATTATTACTTGTGCTTATGGACAATTTGTTCCAAAAAAGATTTTAGATATTCCAAAATTTGGATGTATAAATGTTCATGGTTCACTTTTACCAAGTTTAAGAGGGGGAGCACCAATTCATAAAGCTATAATTTCTGGATTAAAAGAAACTGGAATAACAATTATGTATATGGATCCTAAAATGGATTCTGGTAATATAATTGCTCAAAGTAGTATTCCTATTTTAGAAAGTGATACATATAGTAGTCTTCATGATAAATTAAGTATTTTAGGAAGTGAATTTTTAATTAAAACATTACCATCAATATTTAATGGTACAAATGAATCAATAGAACAAAATATAAAAAAGGTAACCTTTGGATACAATGTTACAAGAGAAGAAGAACATATTGATTTTAATAAAACTATGGAAGAGGTATATAATCATATACGTGGATTAAATCCAACTCCTTTAAGTTATTTTATTTTTGATGATATGGAATTTAAAGCAATAGAGTGTAAAAAATGTGATGAAAAACAAGAAAATAGTAAAAATGGACAAATAGTAAAAGTTTTCAAAAAAGGAATAGGTGTAAAGGTTAGTGATGGTGTAGTAATTATTACTAAAATTAAACCTTTTGGTAAGAAAATAATGGATACATCAAGCTTTATAAATGGTTATGGAAGAGAAAAATTAATTGACAAGTTACTTAAATAACTTGCATACAAATATGTATAATGATATAATTTGATAGGTGATATTATGAAAAAAACGGCAATTAATCTATTAAAAACTGTTAAAACAAAAATTTATAATAATACATATTTATTAATATTTATTGCATTAAATACATTAAATGGTTTTATTTTAAAATTATTTACAATAGGAAAAATAGGGTATAATAAATCAATCATAGGTGATATAGTATTACTTCTTGTTATTAGTTCTTTTGCTTTGCTTTTTAAAAATAGAAAACATAGAATTAGATATTTAGTAATTATAACCTTTATTTTAAGTGGATTATGTTTAATAAATTCAGCTTACTATAATTATTATATGGGTTTTACTTCTGTGTCGTTTTTAAAATCTATAAATTTATTATTAAGAGTTGGAGATTCTGTTTTAGGTTACGCTCTTACAATCAAAGATTTAATATTTTTTATAACTCCAATAATTTTTATTTTATTCATAAAATTTGTAAATAAAAATAGATCAAAAATAGAAAAAGCTGAATTTAGATATGTATTTATAATTGGAATTATTTTATTTACAATGTTTACTATTTCGTTAACTAGAACAGATATTAGTAGAATTAATACACAATGGAATACTACATATCTAGTTGATAAATTGGGAATATACTATTATCAAACTAGTGATATACTAATAAATTTATATAAAGGTATTGTTTTTAATAAAGGAGATAAAAAGTCTGCTTATAAAAATTTTACTGAGTATTATGAAGATAATACGATTTCTTCAAAGACAAATGAATATACAGATATTTTTAAGGGTAAAAATGTTATAATTATTCATGCTGAGAGTATGCAATCGTTTGCTATGGAACTTGAATTTGAAGGAAAACAAGTTACTCCAACTTTAAATAATTTAAAGGAAAAAAGTTTATATTTTAATAATTTTTATGCACAAGTTGCAACAGGTAATTCAAGTGATTCTGAATTTACATTTAGTACTGGATTTTTGCCAGTAAATACATTTACAGTATTTAGAGATTATCCAAATAGAGAGTATATAACACTTCAAAAAGAATTCAAAAAACTAGGTTATAGAACTTATAGTATGCATGCTAATGATGCTAGTTTTTGGAATAGAAATATTATGTATAAATCTTTAGGATATGATAAGTTTTATTCTAAAAAAGATTTTGAAATAGATGAAGTTAGTGGCTTTGGTTTAACTGATAAGTCTTTCTTTAGACAATCAATTGAAAAAATAAAACAAATAGACGCTAATAGTGAAGATCCTTATTTAGTTACTGAAATAATGCTTACAAATCATACGCCATTTACAGATTTAGAAACTTATGGTGAGTTTCCAACAACTCTTACTCATACTTTTAAAGATGGTTCTAAATATACAAATACTTATATGGAAGGCTCAAAGATGAGTAACTATTTAAAGTCACTTCATTATGCTGATGAACAACTTGGCATGTTTATTGAATCTCTTGATCTAGAAGGTTTACTTGAAGACACAGTTATAGTTTTATATGGTGATCATGATGCAAAACTTCCAAGAGGAGACTTTAGTAAATTATATAATTATTCTCCAATATGTAGTGAAGAAACAAAAACATGTGAAAATTATAAAAAAACTAAAGAAGATGAAGGTTATTTTGATATTAATTATTTTACATATGAAATGCTTAGAGAAGTTCCATTTTTAATATATAGTAAAGATATAACACCTAAGAAAATAGATACTGTATCAGCAATGTATAATGCTTTTCCAACAATTGCAAATATGTTTGGATTTAAATCTAAATATTTATTATCTAATGACTTAATGAATGTTAAAGATAATATTGTAATATTTCCAAATGGAAATTTTATAACAAATGAATTATATTATAGTGCTGCTAAAGGTGAAACCTTTTCCTTTAATGGTGATCCTATTAATTTAGATAAGTTAAATAAAAATATTAAAAAGACAACCGATATACTTCAAGTTTCACAAGATACAATAATATATGATTTAATTAAATATGATTTGGAGAGCGATTATGAAAAATAAAATTATAAAAATTTTAATAAGTTTAATATTTATTACGTTAGTAATTATTGGAGCAATATATATTTTTAAAAATATAAATAGTAGTAATAAAACAACTACTTCAAATGAAGTAAAAATAGAAAAAGATATACATGAATTTGGATATATTTTAGAAACTAATAGATCTAAATTTTATAAAAAAGAATTTGAAAATTTATCTAATATTTTGAAAAAAGAAGAAATTGATTATGAAAAATATGCTACTAGTTTATCTATATTATTTGTATATGATTTATATAATTTAAACTCAAAAACTTCAAAAAATGATATTGGAGGTACATTGTTTATTCATAAAGATTTAGTTGATAATTATGTTTTAAATGTTCAAACAACTTTATATAATCATATTGAAAATAATTTTAAAGGTGATAGGACTCAAGTTTTACCAGAAGTTACAAATGTTACTTTAGAAAAAATTGAAAAATCATCTTATGAATATAAAGATAAAATATATCATGATTCCTATGATATTGTTTTAAATATCAATTATAAGGAGGATTTGGAATATACAACTAAAGTAGAATTAAACGTTGTAAAAGAAGATGATGATAAACTATATGTTGTCGAATTAAATGAAATTTAATAAAAATAGTAGAGTTATTTCTACTTTTTTTGCTTATTTGTGATAAAATTAGGATGGGTGATAATTATGGATGAAAAATTATTAAAATTATTAAAACATTTAGAGGTTGATAGTAGAATAATTTCTGATGATTCTTTTTTAGTCACTTATAAAGATTCAATTAATAATGTATTTACTTTTGAAATAAATACTAAAGAATTAATTGATGAAAACCTATTTAAAAAAATATATTTAAAATGTTTAGAAAAAAGATATATTTTAAAAATGAAGTGTGAAAACATTGATTATAATAAATTAAGAGATTATATTAATGTATTTTATAATAATTTAAAATTTACTATAAATTCTAATAAAGTTACTTTTGTAGTAGATAGTTTAGATGAAAGAAATAGTTTAAATCAAATTATAATAGATTTAAAAAAATTTTTATATAGTAGTCCTTTTGAAGATATAGATATTAATATTGTTGTTAAAAAAGAAATTTCTAAAGAAGAAGGAGTATTAATAGGTAATAAAATTTATACAGATTGTATTTCTATTAAAAATGTAAAATTAATTAATGATATAGTTTCTATTGAAGGTTATATTGCAAACATTGAATTATTTGAATCTAGTAAAAGCAATTTTAAAATTATAACTTTGGTTATTACAGATGATGAAGATAGTATTTATGGTAAAATTTTTTGTAATAGTAAGCAGTATTATGATGATATTACTAAAAGACTTAAAATAGGTGAATTTTATAAATTTAAAGGTCTTGTAAAAGATGATAAATATGCAAGAGAGTTAGTAATAAATATAAATGATATTAATTATTCAGATAAAGAAAAAGACAAAATAATTGATACTAGTTTAATCAAAAGAGTTGAACTTCATACTCATTCAAATATGAGTAATATGGATGGAACAATTAAACCTAAAAAGTTAATTGAATTTGCAAAAGAGTTAGGGCATAAAGCTGTTGCTATCACTGATCATAATAGTGTTCAATCTTTTCCAGAAATTTATAATTTGAACCCAGATATTAAAGTTTTATATGGGGTTGAATTATCTGTTATTGATGAAGTTAATTCTATAATTGATTGCAAAGACAAAACTTCATTTATTGATACGACTTTTGTTGTATTTGATACAGAAACTACTGGTTTTAATGCAACAGGTGGAGATCAAATGATTGAAATTGGTGCAGTTAAGTTAAAAAATGGAGAAATTATTGATGAATTTTCTAAATTAATTGATCCTAAAAGACCAATTCCTAAAAAAATTACCGAAATCACTAAAATTACCGATGAAATGGTTATTGGAATGCAAAGTGAAGAGGAAGTAGTAAAGGAATTTTTAGAATTTGTAGGAAATGATCCTTTAGTAGCTCATAATGCAACTTTTGATATGTCATTTTTAAATAGTGCTTTAGATAAATATAATATTAATCCTATTAAAAATATTATAATTGATACTCTTATGTTATCTCGTTTAATAGATTCAAATGAGACAAGACATAGTCTTTCTTATATAACTAAAAGATATAATGTATCTTTTGATGAAAAAGGTCATCATAGAGCATCTTATGATGCAAAAGCAACAGCTATTGTTTTAAATAAGATGTTTGAAAAACTTGAAAATATGAATATTTCTACACTAAATAGTATTAATGGGCTTTTAACTGAAGAAAAAAGTGAAATTTTTGCTCGTGAATATCATGTAACTGCAATAGCTAGAAATAATATAGGTCTTAAAAATTTATTTAAGCTTGTTTCTCTTGCTAATACTAAATATTTAAATAAAGTACCCAAACTGTCAAGAAAAGAGTTAGATAATCATAGAGAAGGGCTTTTATATGGTTCATCTTGTAGTAACGGAGAAGTATTTAAAAGTGCTTCTAGCAAAGATGAAGAAGAAATGAAAAATATAATTGATTTTTACGATTATATTGAAATTCAACCTTTAGAAGTTTATGATCATTTAGTACAAAATGGTTCTTTTGAAAGCGTAGAAGCATTGAAAAATCATGTAATAAAAATAATTAATATAGCACAATCGAATGGAAAAATTGTAGTAGCAACTTCTGATGCGCATCATTTAAAAAGAAGTGATAAATTATATAGAGAAATTATTGTAAATCAAAAGGTACCAATAATTGGTCGACATCCACTTAATAGAAATGACATAAAAGAAATACCGTCAATGCATTTTAGAACAACTGATGAAATGCTTAGTAATTTTAACTTTTTACCTTATGAAACTGCAGAAGAAATTGTAATAAATTCTTCAATTAAAATTGCTGATATGTGTGATGATAAAATTGTAGTAATAAAAAATAGCGATAAGCCTTTTGCTCCTAAGATGGAAAATTCTGCGAAAATTGTTGAAGAAATGACTTTTAATAAAGCAAGAAGTATTTATGGAGAAAATCTACCAAGTCATATAGAAAATAGAATTAAAGCTGAATTAAAAGGTATTATAGACGGTGGTTTTGATGTTATTTATTTAATAGCACATAAATTAGTTAAAAAAAGTAATGATGATGGTTATTTAGTAGGTTCTCGTGGTTCTGTTGGATCTTCTATCGTTGCTACATTTTTAGATATTACAGAAGTAAATCCCTTAGAACCTCATTATGTATGCCCAAATTGTAAACATAGTATATTTAATGATGAATACGGTCATCCTTTTAGTAATAAATACTCATGTGGTTATGATATGGAAGATAAAATTTGTTCATGCGAAACTAAATATAAAAAGGATGGTCATAATATTCCATTTTCATCATTCTTAGGATATAAGGCAGAAAAAGTACCTGATATAGATTTAAATTTCTCTAACTTAAACCAAGCAGCAATTCATGATTATACTAAAGAATTATTCGGTGAAAAAAATGTATTTAGAGCAGGAACAATAAGTACTGTAGCAGATAAAACTGCTTATGGTTTTATAAAAGGATATTTTGAAGAAAAAAATATACCCGTTAAAAATGCTCATATTTCTAAAATTGTTCCAGAGATTGTAGGTATTAAAAGAACTACTGGACAACATCCCGGAGGAATAGTTGTAGTACCAGATTATACTGACGTATTTGAATTTACTCCATATGGATATCCTGCAGATGATAAAACAAGTTCATGGTATACAACACATTTTGATTATCATGCTATTGATTTAGATTTGTTAAAATTAGATTTATTAGGTCATTTAGATCCAACAGCTATAAGAATGCTTTGTGATTTAACTGGAGTAAATTCAAATGATATTCCTTTTGATGATAAAGAAGTTTTAAGCATATTTAATAATCCTACAAAACTTGGGGTAACTAAAGAAGATATAATGTGTGAAACTGGTTCTCTTGGAATTCCAGAACATAGTACATTTACAACAATCAATATGCTTATTGATGTAAAACCTAAAAGTTTTTCTGATTTAGTTAAAATATCAGGTCTTGCTCATGGTACTAATGTATGGAATGGAAATCAAAGAGAATTGTTACTTGCTGGAAAATGTACAATGGATGAAGTTTTTGGTTGTCGTGAAGATATTATTGCATTTTTGACAAAACATGGGACTGAACCATTTAGAGCATTTAAAATTATGGAATTTGTTCGAAAAGGAAAAGCTAGGAAAGATAAAGATGCATGGAATAAGATGGTTGAAGATTTAAAAGATAAAGTTCCAAATTGGTATTTAGATGCTTGTGGAATTATTTCATATTTATTTCCCAAAGCTCATGCAACTGCATATATAATGATGGCATATAGAGTAGCATTTTTCAAACTTTATTATAAACATGAATTTTATGCAACTTATTTTTCCATAAGAGCTAATGAATTTGATGTAGTAATTACATCTAAAGGAAAAGATGCCATTAAAAGTTCTATTGAGTATATTGAAGAAAAAGGATATGATGCAACTGTAAAAGAAAATGCACTTAAAGAATCCTTACATATAGCTTTAGAAGCTACTCATAGAGGAGTTGAATTTGGTACAATAAATCTCTATAAATCTCATAGTAGTGATTTTGTGATTGATAGTGAAACTAAAAAATTAATTCCACCATTTAATGCTTTAGATGGACTAGGTAATAGTGTTGCTGAAAAAATTATTCAGCAGAGAGAAAAAGGAAAATTTTTAAGTATTGAAGATTTAAAAACAAGATGTAAAGTAAGTACAACTTTGATTGAAAAATTACGTGAATTAAATGTTTTAGATGGTATGTTAGAAACAAATCAACTAACTCTTGATTTAGGATTTTAGGAGGTGTTAATATGGAACCATTAATGTATGGATTAACAATTTTTACAATTTTACCATTAGTATTTTATTTAATATATGCATTTTATAAAAATAAAGATAAAAGTTTTTTAGATAAAAATTTATATTTAATACTTATCATTATAACAATGTTTGGTATAATTTTAGCTGAAATATTTAAATTACAAGAATTTATTGTAGTTTTAAGTATACCAATTATGATAGCTTTATCTAAAAATTATTTTAAAACAAGTTTAATATTATCTTTATTATTAATTAGTTATAATTTGATTTTTATGAAAATCTTTCATTTAGAAATAATATTTGAATATTTATCTTATTTTCTTATTTATTTAATTTATAAATTTATAAAATTTAAAAACGTAAATTTACTTATTCTTTTTGTATTTATTAATACTTTATTCTTTTTAAAGTTCTATGTAATTATTACACCAGTCTTTTCTGTAATTGAATTTTTAATGTACATTGTTGGAAAGCAAATGATATTATTAATTTTAGTATTTATGTTAAATTTAATTTATAGTAAATCTACTATAAATATAGAATATGATAAAATATTAGGATCTGAATTAGTTAATAAAACACTTTTTAATATAACCCATGAAATAAAAAATCCAATTACAGTTTGTAAAGGATATATATCAATGATAGATTTTAATAATTCAGCTCATAGAAAATATATTAATATTATAAGTGAAGAAATTGATCGTTCATTACTTTTATTAGAAGATTTTTCTTGTATATCAAATTTACAAATAAAAATTGATATAATGGATGTTGATTTACTTTTTGAAGATCTTGAAAATTATTATTCTCTTTTATTTAAAAATCATAATGTTAAATTAGAAATAAATGCTAAACAGGCAGAAGTTATGATAGAAGGGGATTTTAATAGACTTAAACAAGTTATGGTTAATATTATTAAAAATGCTATTGAATCTATGAATAAAGAAAAAAAGATTATTAAAATCTATTGTGAATCTAATAATAAAAATATTAGTATAATTATTCATGATAATGGTACTGGGATGTCTAGAAATGTAATTAATAATGTTGGTAAATCTTTTTTTACAACAAAAACTAGTGGTACTGGAATTGGTATGACTGTTGCTAATAAAATAATAAAAGCTCATAAAGGTAAAATTGAGTATGAATCAAAACTTGGTGAATATACAAAATGTATAATTACTCTTCCAATTTATGAATTCTAATATATAACTATTGAATACCTCATTTTCTAAATATAGAAATGAGGTTTTTATATATTAAAAAACTTATAACATTTTCATAAATATTATAAGTTTATTATAATTTATATTTCAGGATCAGTTATTTCGGGATCTGTATCTGGATTTGTGTCAGGATCAGTTATTTCAGGATCTGTATCTGGATTTGTGTCAGGATCAGTTATTTCAGGATCTGTATCTGGGTTTGTGTCAGGATCAGTTATTTCAGGATCTGTATCTGGATTTGTGTCAGGATTATCTATAATATCAATTATAACTTTTTCATATATAGTAATTGTTAAAGATTTAATTTGACTTAACAATTTTTTTGATGGCTGATTTTGTGAGATTACAACATCAGTTTCTTGAGAACTATTAATTTGAGGTATTTTAGTAATATTTAATGTAATACCATGATTATTACAATAATTTTGAACATATGAAACACTTTTTCCTACAAAATTTGGAAGAGTTTCATATGAACTATCTTGAGAATAATTACCATTTCCAATTTCTGTTTGTTCATAAAGCTTATTAATACTAAAACTAAATTCTTTTATAGGTTTTAATTTTTTAATACCTAAATTAATTTTCATAGCATCAGATATTTCTTTTATACTTTGTTTATAAGGAACATAATAATATAATGGACTTCCTGTAGAGGCAGAAAATATTCTTTTATCATAACCTTTAATTCTCATTTTTTGTAAGTTAATAATTGAAGAATTAGTCGTATTAGATAAAATAATTTTTTCTAATAAGTCATAAAAAGAAAGCATTTGTTCTTTTGTTAAATTAGTACTAAAATTACCACTTATTGCATCTAATAATTTATTAACTTCATCAACAGATTTAATATTTTTAACTTTATTGACAATACCTTCAATAACTTTTTTCTGATTATCTGATCTATCAATATCTCCACGATTTAATGTTTTTCTGTGTCTTGCATATGCTAGTGCTTGTTCACCATTTAAAGTTTGAACACCTTCATTTAAACAAATTAAATATTTTCCAAAACGGCGTTTACTATCTTGTTCACAAAATTTATTTTTACTATTTTGAATTTCAACATAAACACTAATGCCTTTTAATGCATCAACTATTGATACTAAACCTTGAAAGTTAGTAGTTACATAAAAGCTTGTTTTAATATCAAACATTTTATCAACAGCTTTTTTCATACCATTAGCTCCATACCATCCAGCATGAGTAATTTTATCAGTTCTACCTGAAGTTGGTAAATATGTATACGTATCACGAGGAATACCTACTAAAGTTGCATTTAAAGTAATAGGATTAAAAGTTCCTATCATAAGAGCATCTCCATTTGAAGCAGCAGTTTCTACAGAACCTTTTATAGAATCAACTCCCATAATTAAAACTGAAAATGGTTTTTTTAAGATTTCATCATCTATAACTAAATCAGTATTTTTAACAGATTTATCTTTTGTATATATAACTTTTGTTTTTTCATTAACATTTTCAAAATCTTCATTTGATGATAATAAAATAGGATAGTTAGTTGGTAACATAGCTACATTAATTTTTTCATCATATAAAGCTTGAATAATATCTGGAAAATTATTAAATTTTGTTATTTCATTTTTTTCTTTTAATAGTTTTTCATCTAATATTTCATTAGCAATTTCATATCCATCAATACTTTTTTCGTCTGCAATAATACCGATGGTCATATTTTTAATATCAGTTACATCATTTATATTAGAATCAACTAAAGTAACAATACTACTTGAATATGTTATTTTATCTTCACTAATTTTATTAATTGTATTATCTAATTTTGTAATTATTTTATTAGTTACATATATAATAGATAAACTATATATTAAACAACTAATTATAATAATGAATATTCCAATTTTCTTCTTCATTTTTATAGTTCTAGTTATTAATAAAATAATTATTAATTGTATAATAAATAATACAATATATCCAATATTTCTATATAATGATAATTTTTCTGTACCAGTTAATTTAAATATTTCAATAGCAAAATATAAACTAGCAAATATAGTAATACATATCAAAAATAAATCAATAAAAATTAAAAATTTTCCTGATTTTGTTTTTGATATAGATTTTAATTTTTTTAAATATTTCATAGATACTTGATCCTCCAAATCTTACATAATTATATAATAAATTATAAAAATGAGCAATATTAGCGCATAATTTTACACATTTTATAAAATATCATTAGTAAAATTCCAATATTATGTTGTTACATTTTTTAAAAAATGATATTATTACTTTGGGTGATAATATGAAATTAAGTTGTGAGTTTAAAAAAATTATGATAAAAACATATTGGTTTTTAATAATTATACTTTTATTTTTTCTTTTAAACATTAATATTTTAAATTTTACTAATGATATTTTATTTAATAACTTATATCTTGTTGCATCAATTTATATAATTTTATTCTTATTTTCTTTATTTCATGAACTTGGTCATTTAATTTATGCATTTTATAAAAAATATCCTTTATCATTTATAAAAATATTTAATATTTATATATTTAAAAATAATAATGGAAAATTTAAAATTAAAAGATATAAAATAGACCATCTGAAAAATTCTAAAATTGCACATTATTTTAATAGTAACAATCTAGATAAAATTTATTATTCAAGTGGTTTAATTTGTAATTTTTTTCTTGTTATTGTTTCAATTATAATTATTATTTGTTTTAACAATATTTATTCCTCTGTAGCATTAATTTCAGTTATAATTGGTATAAGTTTTATTATTACTAATTTAATTCCTATTAAATCGGGAATGTTAACCGATGGCTACTCTATTTTTATAAAAGCTAATAGCCAAAAAAAACTATTAAAAAAATATAATACAATAATGAAATCTTTATTAAATGGATATAAGTATAGTCAACTTGATATAGAAAGTCTGGATAATGTTAAGATAAATGATAACTTTATTACTGTCTTTTTAAATTTTTGTAAATATTACTATTATATTGATTTAAAAAAATTTGAAAAAGCTTATGAAATCTTAAAAAATATAAAAAGTAAAAGACAATATTTAGATGATTATTATTTAGAAAAGTTAATTTCAGAATATTTAACAATGTTATTATTATTTAAAGAAGAAAAAAATTTAGCAACAAAAGCTTATAATAAATTATGTTTTTTAAATAATAAAGGAGTCTCATTTAAAAGAAGTTTATATTTATACCAATTAGTTTATGTTAATAAAAATTTAAAATTTAAATTAAAAAGATTTCAATCAAAAAGTCTTTTAAAAGCTAATCTTTATATGCAAGCTACAATTATTAAATATTTTAAAGAAGAATTTAATATGAAATCTGAAGAAAAAGAAAATAAAATAAAAGATTTTGAACAAAGTAATAATATAGACAAAGAAATTGAATTATTACCAATTGAAAATAAAACAATTAATTTTTCTAAAGAGGAAAAAAGTAAAGTTAAACAAAAAACAAAAAATACAGTTTCTAAATCAAATAAAAAAATGACTAAAAAACAAAGACAAAAAGCTAATGTTAAAAAAAGCTTAAATAAAAAATCTAATAAAACTAAAAGAAAATGCAATACACAAAATATTAAGAACAAAACAAAGATAAAGGGGTATAAAAAATGAGAATATTTTTATTAACGATAATTCCTTTTGTTTTAACAGTAATTATTACACCAATTATTAAAAAAATGGCAATTCATGTTAATGCTGTTGATATACCTAATGAAAGAAAAGTTCATACTAAAATAATGCCACGATTAGGTGGAATTGCAATGTTTTTAAGCTTTTTATTTAGTTATATGATTCTTGTAGATTTATCAGTTCAAATGATTTCAATTCTTATTTCAAGTTTTATAATAATTTTAACAGGTATTGCAGATGATATTAAACCTTTATCTGCTAAAGTAAAATTTATATCTCAATTAATTAGTGCTAGTATTATTGTATTTTATGGAAATATACTTTTAACTGATTTTGGAGCTTTTGAATTATATGTTCAATTTGGAATATTTTCACCAATTGTTACAATATTTTTCATATTAGGTTGCATTAATTGTATTAATTTAATTGATGGTCTAGATGGTCTTGCAGCAGGAACATCAGCAATATTTTTTGCAACAGTAGGAATTATTGCATTAGTTACTGGTAGTTTAATTAATTTAGAAGTTTTACTTGCATTTATAATGCTTGGCTGTACACTAGGTTTTTTAGTTCATAATTTTTATCCTTCATCAATTTTTATGGGGGATTCAGGCTCAATGTTTTTGGGATTGATTATTTCCGTAATAGCATTATTAGGATATAAAAATATTACATTAACATCATTTTTTGTACCAGTTTTAATTTTAATGGTTCCAATACTTGATACTACTTTTGCAATAATTAGAAGAACACTTTCTGGAAAAAGTTTTGGAGAAGCTGATAAGAACCATTTACATCATCAATTTTTAAAAATGAAATTTTCTCATAGAAGTTCAGTTTTAATTATTTATGCTATTAATGGGTTGTTTTCAATTACTTCATTAATTTATATTTTAGGAAATTTTATATTAGGTATTGCTGCTTATGTATGTTTATTTATAATTATAGTTTGGATTGTTACAACTACAGACATAATTTTTGATCATAATAAAGAAAAAGAAGTCAAAACAGAAGATTAAGTAATATTCTTAGTCTTTTTTTATTTAAATTCTTGCTTTTTTAATAGTTTTATGCTAGTATAAGTGGCAAGTTAAAAATTATATTTATTTTGATATTAGGGGGTCAATATGAATAAAAGTTATACAATTGAATATTTAAATGAAATAGACTTTAAAAAGAAAGAAAAAGCACTTCGTAAATATAACAAATTGGCATTTAAAGAATTTACTATAAATTTTTTACCTGAACTTCGCTTGGGTAATTTAATTGGAACATTAATTTCAACAGATTCAAAAATGGGAAAAAGTAATTATGAATTTGAATTATCTTCAGATAAATTGTTTAAAAAAGTTCATGGAAATTTAAAAGTTACATTTTCTGTTTTTGAAAATAAAAAAATTGTTGTTTTAAATACAATTATGCCAGAATCTATATTAGATGAAGGACATAAATTAGAACTTGAAACATATAAAGGTGTTATTATTTCAAAAATTAATAGTCAAAGAGATAAATTTAAAATTAATTTAGCATCAAGAAGTGAATAATTTTTAAAATTTTTCACATATTATATTTGTATCTTTATGATACAAAATAATGTGAGGTGCATTATGAATAAAAATTTAATGTCATTAGTAATTGGTGGTATGATTGGTGCCGCTTTAACTTATACTAAGACAACTCCAAATGCTGTCGAAAAAGTACAACATGGTTGTAAAAATGCAGTAGATTCTCTAGAAAATAGATTAGAGAAAATGGACTAATTAAAAAAGGGTTATAGCCCTTTTTTAATTTACTTTTTAATACATATTTGATATAATTTATATATATTAAGGAGTAAAATTATGTTTGCAGATAAAATTAATAAAGAAAACAATAAAAATTTAGGAAAAATATTAATAACAAGTAACAAAGTATTAAATATTATATATTTTTTATTACTTGCTTTAGGCTTATATTTAGGATTAAAAATTATTAAGGAACTAGATATTCACATTTTTGTATTCAAAATATTTGGTATTTTGACACCTTTATTTTTTGGTTTTATAATATCTTGGCTTTTAGAACCAATTGTAGATTTTTTAACAAAGAAAAAAATTAATAGGGGACTTGCTACAATATTAACATTTTTAGGATTTATTATAATTTTAATTGTAGCAGGAATTATTTTTGTTCCTATGATAATAATACAAATTAACGATTTAGTTTCAATGATTCCTTCTACAGTAACTAAACTAACTGATAGTATTAATGATTTTATAACTAATTCTGTGCAAAATGAAAATGTATCTAATAAGATAACAAATTATTTTTTAACTACAATTACTTCTATTGGAACATCAACTACTACAAATTTACCAAATTTTAGTATAACATTAGTTCAAAATATATTATCGTCAATAGTAGGTTTCGCTTTTAGTACAATAATTGGATTTTATTTACTATTTAAATTTAATAATACTAGTAATAGTATTGTTAGTCTTGTTCCAAATAAATCTCAAAAAGATGTAAAGAAGTTATTAAATATTGTAAACGGAGAACTGCGAGCATATGTTGGAGGAGTTTTGACTGTTTCTTTAGCACTATCATTAATTTCGTCTTTAATATTCGCTCTTATTGGACTTAAAGCTCCATTGTTATTTGGTTTTATTTGTGGTATAACAAACTTAATTCCATATATTGGGCCATACATAGGTGGAGCAATAGCGCTAATTGCTGCTTTTACAATTAATCCTACTGTTGTAGTATTAACATTAATTACTGTAGTTATTTTACAGTTACTTGAAAGCTTTATTTTACAACCTATTATAATTGGTAAAACAATGAAATTACATCCAGTAACAGTTATTGTTAGTTTACTTGTATTTGGTAATTTCTTTGGAATTATAGGAATGATTGTTGCAGTTCCAATTATTTCAACAACTAAAGTAATATTTACATATTTAAATAATAAATATAAAATAATAGGTTTTAATAAATTTGATTTTGAAGAAGATCAAGATCAATAAAAGGAGAAATATGAAAAAATTAACTAGTAACGAAATTCGTAATATGTGGCTTACCTTTTTTAAAAGTAAAGATCATGAAATAATAAATTCATATCCAGTTGTTCCACATAATGATAAATCTCTTTTATTTAATAACGCAGGAGTTACACCACTTAAAAGTTATTTTGATGGAAGTATTGTACCTAAAAACAAAAGAATGACAAGTAGCCAAAAATGTATAAGAACTAATGATATAGAAAATGTAGGTTATACTTCAAGACATCATACTTTATTTGAAATGCTTGGAAATTTTAGTATTGGAGATTATTTTAAAAGCGATGCTATTTTATTAGCTTTTGAATTTTTAACTAGTCATAAATATATAGATATATATCTAAATTTATTATATTTTACTTATTATCCAGAAGATATAAAAACAAAGGAAAAATGGATATCTTTAGGCGTTTTAGAAGATCATTTAATTCCTTTAGAATATAATTTTTGGGAAATAGGTGTTGGTCCGTGCGGTCCATGTACTGAAATATTTTATGATCGTGGTGTATCTTATGATAATCGTGGTATAGAATTAATTAAAGAAGATATAGAAAATGAACGTTTTATTGAAATTTGGAATATAGTATTTAGTCAGTTTAATTGTAATCCTTCTGTTTCTAGATCTGAATATAAAGAATTACCAAATAAAAATATAGATACTGGTATGGGTCTTGAAAGAGTTGCTTGTATTAGTCAAAATGTAAAAACAAGTTTTGATACTGATTTGTTTATGCCTTATATAAAGAAAATAGAAGAACTTTCTGGAAAAAAATATAATGATAATGTAAGTTTTAAAATTATTGCAGATCATACAAGAACTATAGTTTGTGCATTAAGTGATGGAGCTGTATTTGAAAATACTTCTCGTGGATATGTAATTAGAAGATTACTAAGAAGATGCATGAAACATGGTATGAAACTTGGTATTAAAAAAGCTTTTATGAATGATATTGCAAGTTGTGTTATTGAAAATTATGGAACTTTTTATCCAAAATTATTAAAAGATAAAAATAAAATATTTTCTCTTATTGATGAAGAGGAAAAATTATTTACTAAAACTCTTGAAAAGGGAGAAAAAAAATTAAAAACTTTAATAGAAAAAAATGAAATAAATCCAAGTGAAGTTTTTAAATTATATGATACTTATGGTTTTCCTATTGAACTTACACTTGAATATTTAGAGGATGAAAATATTAAAGTTCCTATTGATAAAATTAATGAATATATTGAAAAACAAAGAAAATTATCCAAAAATAGTACTAATATGAATGCTAATATGAATATTCAAAGCGATGCTTTATTAAATTTTACTGAAAAAAGTAAATTTGTTGGATATACAAAAAATAAAATTAATTCTAAAATTATTGGTATAATTGAAAATAATAAATTAGTTGATACAATTAATTCTAATGGTTTTGTTATTACTTTAGAAACGCCATTTTACGCTGAAAGTGGTGGACAAGTTGCAGATAAAGGTATAATAAAAGGAGAAAATTTTAAAGCTAATGTAATAGATGTTTTTAAAGGACCAAATAGGCAACATATTCATATAGTTGATATAATAAAAGGTACAATTTCAAAAGATGATAATGTCACTTTAGAAACTGATAAAAACTATAGACATAAATTGACTTGTAATCATAGTTGTGCTCACCTGCTTTTAAAATCTTTAAAAGAAGTTTTAGGTGAAGAGGTAAATCAAGCAGGAAATAAAATTTCATCAACTAACTTTAGATTTGATTTTACTTATTTAGGTAAAATTAGTGAAAATCAACTTATAAAAGTAGAATCTTTAGTTAATGAAAAAATTAAAGAAAATTATATTACAAAAACTGAAATAATGGATATAAATACTGCTATTGAAAAAGGTGCTACTGCTCTTTTTTCAGAAAAATATGATGATATGGTTCGTGTTGTTACAATGGGAAAATCTAAAGAATTATGTGGTGGAACCCACGTTACTAAAACATCAGATATTAAAAAATTTGCAATTGCATCAATAGAAAATAAAGGATCTAGTACATATCGTTTAACTTGTTTTACAGGTAAAAACATAGCAATAGAACTTTTTCATCAAGTAGAAAAATTAAATTTAGAGATAAATGATTTTGTTGAAAAAAGTGAAAATTTAATTGATAGTGCAAAAAAAGAAAATATCACTTTAGATTTTGATTTTCCAATTAGAAAATCTGAAATTGGGTCATATAATGATATAGTAGAAACTAAAAACATTTTATTGTCGCTTAGAAAGAAAGTTAAATTATTAACACAACAATATGAAGATTTAAAATCTCAAAATGTTATTTCAAATATTGAAAAATATTGTGGAGATATTTTAAATAATAGCTCATTTAATTATGTAATAAATATTACAAATCAATTAGATGATAAATTATTAAAAATAGTTATTGATGAACTTGTAAACAAGAGCGAAAATATATTTGTTCTTCTAGCTAATATTACTAATGAAAAAATAAGTTATATGTGTAAAATTAATGGAAATGTTAATAAAAACTGTAATGAAATTATTAAAATTATTTCACAAAAGATTTCTGGTAAAGGTGGTGGAAATGAAACTTTTGCTAGAGGTGGTGCTAATTTTAGTAAGAGAAATGTAAATTCTATTACAACTATTTTTGAACAAATTAAAAATAGTTGTAAATAATATCTAAAATCACAATTATTAAAATTGTGATTTTTTAGTTTAATTTTATATTTAAATGAATATTATAAAGTAAAGAGGTGTTTATGAAAATTATACAAAAATTAATAGATTCTAGTAAATATAATATTAAAAGTCCTTATAAAATAACTCCTACTAGAATTGTTGTACATAATACTGCAAATGATGCAAGTGCACTAAATGAAATTAGTTATATGTCTACTAATGATAAACAGGTGAGTTTTCATTATGCAGTAGATGATAAAATGGTAGTTCAAGGATTACCAGAAACTAGAAATTCATGGAATGCAGGAGGTGGTAATGGAAAAGGTAATAGAGAAGGAATATCTATTGAGATATGCTACTCTAAAAGTGGTGGAGAAAAATTTGAAAAGTCTGAGAAAAATGCTGCTATTTTTATATCTAGTCTTTTAAAAAAATATAATTGGAATATTGAAAATGTTACAAAACATGAAGATTATGGTCATAGAAATTGTCCTCATAGAACTCTTAGTTTAGGTTGGGATAGATTTTTAAATATGATTAAAAATGAACTTGATGAAAATGTTAATTTAGAACCTATAGATAAAATAGTAAATGAAGTTATAAAAGGTAATTGGGGTAATGGAAGTCAAAGAAAAGAAAACCTTACTAAAGCAGGATATAATTATAAAGAACTTCAAGATAAAGTAAATAAAAAATTAAAAAATTGAGTTTCATTAAAATAATTTATACATATTTTAATGTAGGTGATTAAAATGAAAAATAATGATATTAATAGAAGATTTAAAGACGATGAAAAAATAGTTAATGTATCACTATTAATGTCTCCTATTGGTATTTTAGTTACATTTAATAGTTATATTAAAAAAGATTTAGAAAATGATGAAAATAAAATAAAACTTTATAAAATGCATTATAAAAATTTATTTAAATTGATATTTTTTTTAGTAATAGGAAAATTAAAAAATAGTAATAATAAAATTTTAGATTTAGAAAAAGATGGGTCAATAATTGGAACTTACTCTGCAATTTCTAATATGTTAAATTAAGAAATATTTAGCTATATAAGTGCTTTTTACTTAAGTTTTATATAGAAAATTAGGAAATAAATTATTGTAATAGATATATATTTATGATATAATTTATTTGGTCAAAAAAATACACACAAATGTTATGCATATTTCTAGTGCCCAAAAGAGGTGGAATATGATTAGATGTTTGGAGGAATAACGAAAAGGAGAAAATATTATGACTGTAATTTCAATGAATTATTTATTAGAATCTGGTAGCCACTTTGGTCACCAAACAAAAAGATGGAATCCTAAAATGAAAGAATATATCTACACTTCACGTGATGGTGTATATATTATGGATTTAAAACAAACAGAAGCAAGAATTAATGAATCTTATGCAGCTTTAAAAGAAATAGTTGAAAAAGGTGGTAACGTATTATTCGTTGGTACTAAAAAACAAGCTAGTAAAGTTGTTATTGAAGAAGCTACAAGAGTTGGAATGTTTTACATTACTGAAAGATGGCTTGGAGGAACTTTAACAAACTTTAAAACTATTAAAACTAGAGTAAATAGAATGATAGAAATCGAAAATATGAAAGAAGATGGAATTTTTGATTTATTACCTAAAAAAGAAGTTTCTATTTTAAAACATGAACATGAAAAATTAGTTGCTAACTTAAATGGTATTAGAGATATGAAATATCTTCCAAAAGCTATGATTATTGTAGATTCAAATAAAGAAGCAATTGCTATTAAAGAAGCTAAAAAACTTGGTATCCCGGTATTTGGTATTATTGATACTAACTGTGATCCTGATAATATTGATTATGTAATTCCAGCAAATGATGATGCTGTTAAATCAATTAAAGTTGTTGTTGGTGTTTTAGCTAATGCTATTGCTGAGGCTAAAGGTGAAAAACTTGATGATTATATTAGTGAAAGCGAAGAAAGCTTAAGAGCACTAAAAGAATATGGAAATCAAGAAAAAAGAGCTAGAAGACCTTTTAAAAGAGATTTTAACAACAATAGAAGAAGATTTGATAGAAATAATAATAGTAATAATTATAACAACAATAGATCTAATTTTAGAAGAAATAACAATGAAAATAAAACTGAATTTAAACCTATCATAAAAGAAGAAAAAACTATTATTAAAGAAACTCCTAAAGTAGAAGTTAAAGAAACTAAAATTACAGCTACTAAAGAAGTTAAAAAAGTAGAAAAAAAAGAAACTAAAACTACTGTTCCTGCTAAAGAAGTTAAAAAAGTAGAGGGAAAAGAAGATAAAGTAAATTTATCTGATATGACTTTAACTAATCTTAAAGCTATGGCTAAAGATAGAGGTATTAAAGGTTATTCTAAAATGAAAAAAGATGAAGTTATTGCAGCTTTAAAATAATCTTTTTTTCTATATTTTAACATTAATGAAAGGAATTTATAAATATGCAAGATATTAAAAAATTAAGAGATTTAACTGGTGCAGGTATGATGGACTGCAAAAAAGCATTAGAAGAAACTAATGGTAATATTGAAGAAGCAGTTAAATATTTACGTGAAAAA
>JBKDZI010000036.1:0-12274 GCA_047971215.1 Bacilli bacterium
TTTGTTAGAATAAGTCCTATTATTCTTATAGGTAGAATCATAGGGATTATCTTGACGAGAAAAAAAGTTTGAGATTGCTTAAAAATGTTTAGCTTTCAAATTACAATTTATGTTAATAAAATAATGTTTAAAATAATATAAACAAAAGCAAGACAAATAGATTTATTGTTGGTAAAATAGCATTATCATATTTGATTCAAGTAAAGAATTTTTTTAAAAGATAGAACAAATTCTATAATTTATGAATATAATAATAACTTATCAAAAAAAGATTATAATAAAGCTGAAATTGTTGACTATATAACATATAGAGTTTTTGGTATACTTTTAGATGATTGGTGTGTAATAGATTTAGAAACTTTTTAAATATTACTGATCAAACAACAGAAATATTTAATAATTACTAAGCATTTTGCAATAAATTTATTATTGTATTTGTGTCATTCATTAATGTATATCTTAAATGTCCACTTCCACGTTTTACCATTCTACCTTTATAAGAAATTGTTCCCGATTGTATTACATTTGGTTCTAATCCTGCAAACGCAAGCATTTTACTTGAATTATTAAAATTTGATATATCACCAAATTCTGAAATAATAACTGAGACAGATATGTCCTCAATTCCTGGTATTGTTAGAATTGATGGATTTAATTCTTTGATACTTGTAGAAATCTCTTTATCTATTAAATCAATTTTAGAATTTTGTTCTAAATATAAATCAATTAGAATATGTAATTCAAATTCTAATACATCATCAGATTCTCCTACTGTATTTTTTGCGAGTTCTTTTAACTTTACAAATGATGCATATGAAAATCTTCCTCTTGATTTTTTTGATACCCATCATAATCTCTTGCATTGGATATTTTAGAAGCATTATTATATCTTTTTAAAATTAGCTGATAAGTTATTATTAAAAAAGATTGAAATCCTGTTTGATTATTTAAAAAAGTAAAGTTTTCTACAATAAATTCATCTGTATCTTTTATAATACAATAATCGTGTTTATATTTTGATATATCAATGCCAATATATATCATATTAAACACCTCCTTGATTAGTTTTTTTGCACTGGTTTATTGACCATATGAATTTTATAATATGTATTCTCGTAATGTAAAACATCTAGTGTTAACTAACTGATCAACATTTAAAATAAAAATTGTGGTTAGAGTATATTCCCTAACACGATTATACGAGTACTTATGGCAAAAGATATGTATCAAAAAAGAAAGAAAAGAAAAAAGTAAAGTCGATAATAATATTGGTGATGCAGCCAATATTAAGATCAACTGGAGGTATAAATATGAATAATTATTTAAATACTGTTAGAATAAAAAGTGAGATTTCAAAAAGAAAACAAATAACTAATATTATTTTAATAATTTTTTAGGTATAATTTTGGGTATATTTTCTAAATGGCTAGATAATTTATCAATTAATGATTGAATATGGTGGCAACATATACTTGGTAAATTCGATTTAAATAATATGTTTTCAGATAGGCAGTATGGCTAATGTTTGCTATAATCATCGCCGTATATAGCAATAGTCCAAAAATAGCAGCTTTTAATGTTTTTATATTTTTTCTTAGTATGAATGTTAGTTATCATATGTATACCATTTATTTCTCTGGATTTAATCCTAAATCTTATATGTTATTATGGTATTTAATAACATTATTATCACTATTACTAGCGTATATTTCTTGGTATTCAAAGGGAAATGGAATATTATCGATAATAATAAATATTGGAATTATTAGTACTATAATGAATTATTGTTTTTCAGTTGGTATATGGTATTTTGATTTTAGAAATATTATTTATACCACTATATTTTTAATTACAGTTTTAGTATTATATGAAGATAAAAGAAAGACCATTTTTAGTTTATTATTTGCATTAATTTTTATTTATATATGCACATTTTTGAATATAACAAGTTATTTATATATTTAATAGGAACTTAAATTCAATAATTTTTAAGTTCTTTTTATTACAAATTAAAAATAATAATTTTTATTTATAATGAAGTGCTGAAAATCACTATACTTTACTTTATAAATAATTGATATTATGCTATTATGTATAGAAGAAGCAATATTTACAAAGTAACCAATGCAAAAGGAGTGAGTACTTATGGCAAAAGATATGTATCAAAAAAGAAAAGAAAGAAAAGAAAAAGCAATGGGAAAAAACAATGCTGAAGAGAGGTTTCAAAAAAGTGTAATCAACTGGTATCCAGGTCATATGGCTAAAGCTAAAAGATTAATGAAAGAAAGATTACCACTTATTGACATAGTTTTTGAACTTATAGACAGTAGAATACCATATTCCTCAAAAATAAATAATATTGATGAAACAATAGGTAATAAAGAAAAAATATTAGTATTTAATAAATATGATTTATGTGATAAAACTGAAACTGATAAATGGATTGAATATTATAAAGAACAAGGCTTTTATGTAGTTAAAACTGAACTTATTGATGGGAAAAATATTAAATCTCTACTTGATCAAACAAAAGAAATATTAAAAGCTATTGATGATAAACGTATTGCTAAAGGATTAAAACCAAGAAAAAAACGAGCAATGATAGTAGGTATACCGAATGTTGGTAAAAGTACTTTAATAAATAAACTTACAAAAAGAAAAAGTGTAAAAACAGGAAATAAACCTGGAGTAACAAAATCTTTAGATTGGATTCGTGTTGGAAACGATTTAGAACTTATGGATACCCCTGGTATTTTATGGCCTAAATTAGAAGATCAAACTGCAGCTTTAAATCTTGCTACATTTAGTGCAATTAAAGAAGAAATTTTACCTTTAAGTGAGGTTAGTGTTCACATTTTAAAAATGTATAATAAATATTACCCACATATATTAAAGGAATATTATAGTATTGAAAATTTTGACAAGGAGGATTTACTCCCTGTATTTGAAACAATAGCTAAATTTAAAAATTTTAAAGGTAAGGGTAATAATTTGGATTTTGATAAAGTTGTATTATTACTTATTAATGATATAAAAGATGCAAAAATAAAAAATTTAACATTTGATAGGTTATAATATGAATGAATTTGAAAAAAAATTAAATAATCAAGGTATAACTTTAATTGCAGGAGTTGATGAGGTAGGTCGTGGTCCACTTTTTGGTCCTGTTGTATGTGCAGCAGTAATTTTACCTATTGATTTTAAGTGTGATTTAATACAAGATTCAAAGAAGTTATCTGAAAAAAAACGAAAAAATGCTTATAAAATTATATTATAAAATGCTATATATATAAGTATTGTAAGTATTTCTCATGAAGTAATAGATGAAATTAATATTTATGCAGCATCAAAATTAGGTATGGAAAAAGCACTTAGTAATTTAAATATTAAACCCAAGCATGCTTTAATAGATGCTATGCCTCTTGAAATTGATATTCCAACTACTTCAATTATAAAAGGAGATAGCAAAAGTATATCAATAGCTGCAGCTAGTATTGTTGCAAAAATAACTAGAGATGATATTATGCAAAAACAACATTTATTAAATCCAGAATATGAATTTAATAGACATAAAGGATATCCGACAAAAAAACATATTGAAAATATGGAAAAATTAGGTATAATATATGGATACAGACTCTCTTATAAACCGGTTCAAAGAATTTTAGAGAATTTTAAAAAGTTAGAGAGTATAAATAATTAGGAGATATATTATGAAATATTTAGTAATAGTGGAATCACCAGCAAAATCAAAAACGATTGAAAAATATTTAGGTTCTGATTTTACAGTTAAATCAAGTATGGGACATATTAGAGATTTGGCAACTTCAGGTAAGTTTGGTTTTGGTATTGATGTAGATAATGGTTTTATTCCAACATATAAAAGAATTACAGGTAAAAAGAAGTTAATTAATGAGTTAAAAAAAGAAATAAAAGATGCCGATAAAGTTTATCTAGCAACCGATCCTGATCGTGAGGGTGAAGCTATTAGTTATCATTTAAAGGAAGAACTTGGAATAACAGAAGATTCATATGAAAGAATTGTATTTAATGAAATTACTAAACCAGCAGTAATTGATTCATTAAAACATGCAAGAAAGATTGATTATAACTTAGTTAATTCTCAAGAAACAAGAAGATTTTTAGATAGAATTATTGGTTTTAGATTAAGTAATTTGATGAAAACTAAAATTGGTTCTAAAAGCGCAGGAAGAGTACAAAGTGTAGCTTTAAAACTTATTGTAGATAAAGAAAGAGAAATTAAAGCATTTATAATAGAAGAATATTATACTATTCATGCTTATTTTGATGGATTTGATGCAGAAGCATTTAAATATGGAGAAGAAAAATTAGAAATTAAATCTAAAGAAGAATCAATTAAAATTTTAAATGATTTAAATAATGCATTTGAAATAGAAAGTGTATCTAAGTCTTCTAAAAATAAACATTCTAAACCACCATTTATTACAAGTACACTTCAACAAGAAGCATCAAATAAATTAGGATTTAGTGCTAAAAGGACTATGTCAGTTGCTCAAAAATTATATGAAGGTATTGAACTTGAAAGTGAAACAACTGGTCTTATTACATATATGAGAACAGATTCAATTAGATTATCTGAAGATTTTACTAAAACTGCTTTTGCTTTTATAAAAGAAAATTATGGAGACAATTATATTGGTTCAATAAAAAAGGCAAAGAAAAGTAAAGATAATGTACAAGATGCTCATGAAGCTATTAGACCTACTAATATAAATTATAGACCAGAAAATGTTAAAAGATATTTAAAAGAAGATGAATATAAATTATATAGAATGATTTATTATAGAACTGTTGCTTCAATGATGGCATCAGCAAAAGTTTTAAGTACAACATTTATATTAGATAATAATGATTATAAATTTAAAGCAACAGGAAGTGTTTTAGTTTTTGATGGATACTTAAAAGTTTATTTAGATTATGAAAAAAGTGAAGATAAAATTTTACCAGATATTGAAAATTATAATACAAAAATATTGATTGCAACTAAAATTGAAGATAAACAACATTTTACTGAGCCACCAGCAAGGTATTCAGAAGCAAAATTAATTAAAGAATTAGAAGAACTTGGTATTGGTAGACCTAGTACTTATTCTTCAATAATATCTACATTAATTGATAGAGATTATGTAAATACTGTTCAAAAAAGATTTGTTCCAACAGATTTAGGTATTGAAACAACTGATGCTCTTCAAGGATATTTTCAAAGTATTATAAATGTAAAATATACAGCCAATATGGAAACAGATTTAGATGCTATTGCTGAAAATGAAAAAAAACATATTGAGGTTTTATCTAACTTTTATAATGAATTTACTAATCTTGTTGATAATGCATATGAAAAAATGGAAAAAAAACAACCAGAAAAAACAGGAGAACAATGTCCTAATTGTAATAATGATTTAGTTATTAAACATGGTAAATATGGTGAATTTATTGCATGTAGTAATTATCCTGAATGTAAATATATTAAACAAGAAGTAAAAACTGTATGTAAATGTCCAAAGTGCGACGGTGAAATTGTTGAAAAAGTTACAAAGAAGAAAAAAATATTTTATGGTTGTAATAACTTTCCAAAATGTAAAGAAGCTTATTGGGATAAACCAACAAATGAGAAATGTCCAGAATGTAATTCATTAATTACAATAAATAAAACTGGAAAATTAAAATGTTCACAATGTGACTATAAAAAATAATGTAAAATATAAATATAAAAGGAATATATTAAAATAATTCTTTTTTTATATTATAATAAACATGGTGGCATATATGAATAAATATTTAAAAGATTTTTTATTATTTTTAGAAATAGAAAAAGGATATTCTAATAATACTATTGAAAGTTATAAAATTGATATTGAAGAATTTATAAAATTTTACAAAGACAACTTTTTGAATCTTGAATATGAGAATATAAATAAATATTTAATATTTTTATATCAAAAAAATTTAAGTAAAAATACAATAAGTAGAAAATTGAGTGCTTGTAGAACATTTTATAAATACCTAGTAAGTCAAAAAATATTAAAAGATAATGTTTTTGATTTAGTTGATGGACCTAAAAAAAGTAAAACTCTTCCAAATTTTCTATATAAAAATGAAATGAATCAAATTACTGATAATTATTATAAGTTAAATTCAAAAGAAAAACTAATTATTGAATGTATTTATTCTACTGGAATTAGAGTAAGTGAACTTGTTAATGCAAAATATAGTGATATTGATAAAAATAGTAGAACTATTAAAATATTAGGTAAAGGAAATAAAGAACGTATTGTAATATTTGGGGATTATTTATATGAGTTACTTGATGCTAATGAAAAACAAAACTATTTAATAACTAATAAAAATGGAAAACAAATTACTACGCATGGAATTAGATATATTTTAAAAAACATATCTAATAAAATAGGATTAAAGAAGCATTTAACTCCTCATATGTTTAGACATACATTTGCAACTACTATGCTTGATAATGGTGCAGATTTAAAAACAGTAAGTGAATTACTTGGACATGAAAATTTAAAAACTACTGGAATTTATACCCATGTAAGTAATGATAGATTAAAACAAGTATATTTAAAAACACATCCACGAGAATTACAATATAATAAGAAAAATGATATAATGAAATAGGTGAAAAAATGAAAAAGATTTTATGTTTAGGAAATGCTTCTTATGATATAACAATACCAGTAGGAGACTATCCAGAAGAAAATACAAAAATTAGAGTAAATAAAAAGGAAGAATGTGGTGGTGGTTCTGCTTCAAACGCAGCTTATCTTTTAGGAAAATGGAAATCGAATGTATATTTTTGTGGAACAGTAGGAGAGGACTTATATGGAAATAAAATAAAAGAAGAATTTAACAGTGTTAATGTTAAATTAGATTATTTTAAACAAGATAAACTTAAGGAAACTACTACTAGTTATGTTATTGCAAATATTGATGAAGGAAGTCGAACAATATTAGTACATCAAAAAGAAGATACAGAAAGTAATATTGATATTATGGAAGATTTTGATATTCTTTTAATTGATGGACATGAACCAACTCTTTCAAAAAAAATAATAGAAAGTGGAAAAATAAAACATTCAATTATTGATGCAAGTAGGAATAAACCTGAAATAATAGAGCTTTCCAAAATGGTAGATTATTTAATTTGTTCAAAAAACTTTGCTGAAAATTATACTGGAATAGAAATTAATATTGAAGATAATACAACAATTTTAGAAATCTATGGAATAATGAAAAAAAACTTTAATAATAATATAATTATTACATTAGGAGAACATGGTTGTCTTTATAGTATTGAAAACAAAATCAAAATTATGCCTAGTTTAAAAATGGAAGCAATAGACTCAACTGGTGCTGGAGATATATTTCATGGAGCATTTGCATATGCTCTAGGTTGTGGTTATGATTTTGAAGATTGTCTTCGCATTTCTACAATAGCTGGAGCATTATCAGTAATTAAAATAGGTAGTAGAAATTCAGTTCCAAATCTTGAAGATGTTTTAGAAATTTTTGAGAAACGTAATGGATGATATATTTATAAATAATTATCCATCTATTGATATTCATGGAGTTGATTCAAAAACTGCTGTTTATTTGTGTAAAAACTTTATTGAAGATAATTTAATACTTAAAAATAAGTATATTGTTGTAATACATGGAAAAGGACAAGGAATTTTAAGAAAAGAAATTCATAAATATTTAAATAGAGATAAATGTGTAAAATCATATAAATTAAATGGATTTAATATTGGAATTACGATTATTGAATTAATTTTATGATAATTTTTACAAAAACAAGTAAAAAGTATTGACAAAAAATGTAACATAATGTAGTATATGGGGCACATAAACAAAAAGGGGGAAAATTTATGTATACGGAAAATAAGAAAAATAATAATTTAAGAGATTTAATAATTAAAATTTTACTTGCTATTTTATTTATATTTTTATTAATATGGTTAATTCCAAAATTAGTTACACCTGTTACTAATGATACTAATACTAATAAAGATAATAGTGAAGATTTAGCCAATATAAATGATAAATTAGATGCTATTACAGCTAAAATTTTAGAAGGTGATATTTATATTATGAAGGATGCTGCAAAAGCATACTTTACTAATGAAAGATTACCAAAAGAAGTAGGGGCTGAAGTTAAGCTTACTTTAGGTGAAATGCTTGAAAAAGAATTACTTTTACCACTTGTTGATAAAGATGGTAATGCATGTAGTTCAACTCAAAGTTATGTAACTGTTACAAAACTTAAAACTGAATACAAACTAGATGTTTATTTAACTTGTAGTGGTAAAACTAATCATATAGTTGAATATTTAGGATGTACTGATTATTGTTCTACATTTAATAAAACAATTAATGTATTTGAAAGAAAACTATATAAAGGTGTTAAAACTGTAAAATCAGGGACAACTCTTTATGAATTTGTTAGAGTAATTCCAGGTGAAAAACCTAAAACTACAACTAATTATTCTTATCAAGGAACAAAAACTACAACTTCAAAAGTTACTGAATATCAATTAGTTCAACAGTTAACACAATCTGTATATGTATCTCGTGTAACTAAAACTATTTATACACCATATACAATTTATGAACTTAAAAAAGTTACTACTTCTACCAAAACTACTCCAGTAACTCAACATCAATACAAAAAAACTAATAGTTCATCATCAGAATATTGTTATGAAACAACAGCTCAATCTGATTTACCTAATAATTCTATTTATTATGATAATAAATATACAAATACCGGTAAAACTACAAATAAATACAATGAAGATTGTGATTGTGATGTAACTTATACAATTTATACTGTATGTACTGTAACAAGCGTATCAAATGGTGAATCATATGTTTGGACAACTAAAACTTCTGCTCCAAGTGGATATACTTCAACAGGAAAAACTAGAACAGCATATAATTATACTACAAAAGTAACTACTGAAACTAAATATTTTAAAACTAAAACTAATCCATCTGATTCTCAATGGAAATGGACTGGTAAAACTGATACTAAGACTGAAGCTTCAGTTGAGGATAAATGGATTTATACTAAAGATGAAAAAGAATACGTTAAAAATGGTTATGAAATAATAGCTAGAGGATATAAAGATGTTACTATTGATGGTAAAACTATTTGGTCAACTAGTTCTTCTAAAGATGGTTATAAATCTACTGGTAAAACTAGAATTGTTGATGGAGATTCAAAAACTGAAACTAGTGCAGTTGTTTCTGATAAAAAAGTTTTATATAATTTAGGTTATAGTGATAATCAAATTAAAACATTTACTAATACTGTTACTATTCCAGGAACTCCTGAAACTTATGGTGAAAAAGCTTGGTTTGCTGCAACTAGTAAAAACGGATGGAAAAGAACTAATACTCCTCCTAAAAAATCTTCAGGAAGTACAAAAGTTTATACATCTTGGGTAACTGAATCAGAGTGGAATAGTAAATATTCGAAAGAATATACTTTACATGATACTAAAATCCAAAAAGTTGAAAGTACTGTAGATAGTATTCCTGGTTATACAAAAGTAAAATCTTATGCAAAAGACTTTACAACTTGTTCACCAAAAAAATAAATAATAATTAGAATTTCAACTTTGAAATTCTTTTTTTATCGTAATTTAACATATAAATTATTATAAACACATTTATATGTTTAGTTAATCATGATATAATTTATATATAGAGAAAGAAGGTTTATCATGAGTATTAAAAATAATGAAATTACAGCAAGAAATATTGATTTTGGTAAATGGTATACAAATGTTGTACAAAAAGCTAATTTAGCAGATTATTCAAGTGTAAAAGGTTGTATGATACTTCAGCCTCTTGGATTTTCTATTTGGGAAAATATTCAAAGTATTTTAGATAAAAAATTTAAAGATTTAGGCCATCAAAATGTAGCTATGCCACTTTTTATTCCAGAATCATCTTTAAATAAAGAGTCTAATCATATTGAAGGTTTTGCTCCAGAAGTAGCATGGATTACTCATGGCGGAAGTAAAGAGTTAGAAGAAAGATTATGTATAAGACCAACATCTGAAGTTTTATTTGGAGAATATTATAGTAAAAAAATAAAATCTTATAAAGACTTACCTATGCTTTTAAATCAATGGTGTAATGTAGTAAGATGGGAAAAAGAAACAAGACCATTTTTAAGAACTCGTGAATTTTTTTGGCAGGAGGGACATACTGTTCATTCTACAAGTAGTGAGGCTGAAAAAGAAACTATGGATATATTAAATGTCTATAAAGATTTTTTTCAAAATATACTTGCTATTCCTGTTATAGTGGGTAAAAAAACTGAAAAAGAAAAATTTGCTGGTGCAGAATATACACTAACTGTTGAAGCTTTAATGTATAATGGTGTAGCATTACAATCTGCAACATCTCATTATTTTGGACAAAAATTTTCTAAAGCTTTTGATATTAAATTTGCTAATAGTAACAATGAATTAGAATATGCTTATCAAACTTCTTGGGGTACTACTACTAGAACTATTGGGGGTATTATTATGGTTCATGGTGATGATAATGGATTAATTTTACCTCCAAAAATTGCGCCAATTAAAGTTGATATAATTAATATAAAAAATGATGATAATGTTATTAATATAAGTAATTCAATAAAAGAAAAACTAATTTCAAATAATATTTCTTGTTTTATTGATAATAGTGATAAAAGTGCAGGATTTAAATTTGCAGATAGTGAAGTAAAAGGTACACCAATAAGAATTGAAGTTGGACCTAGAGATTTAAAAGAAAAGAAAATAACTATTGTTAGACGTGATAATAATGAAAAAAAACAAATTGATTTAAATGAAGATTTAATTAAAATTATAAATGATTTATTAAATGAAATCCATAATAATATGTATAATAAAGCACTGAAAAATTTGAAAGATAAAACTTTTGAAGCAACTTCTTTAGATGAGATGGTCGATATTATTAAAACAAAACCTGGTTTTATAAAAGCTTCTTGGTGTGGTGATATATCTTGTGAAGAAAAAATTAAAGAAATAAGTGGTATTAAAACTAGGTGTATACCTTTTGATGAAAAATTGAAATATGAAAATTGTGTATGTTGTAAAAAACCAGCTAAAGAATTAGTTTATTTTGGAATTCAATATTAAAATGAAAAAAACTATTGTTATAGTTGGTCCTACTAGTGTTGGTAAAACAAGATTATCAATAGAATTATCTAAAATATTTAATGGAGAAGTAATTAACGCTGATAGTATTCAAATTTATAAAGAGTTAAATATTGGTAGTGCTAAAATTAAAGATGAAGAAAAAGAAAATGTTGTTCATCATTTATTAGATATTAAAGATTCTAATGAAGAATATACAATTTATGATTTCCAAAAAGATGGAAGAAAAATTATAGAAAAATTATATAAAAAAAATAAAACTCCAATTGTAGTTGGAGGAAGTTTTCTTTATATAAAATCTTTATTATTTGATTATAAATTTGATAAAGAAATTAAATATGATTTCTCAAAATTTTCTAATAAGCAATTATTCAACAAATTAATGGAAATAAAACCTGATTTAAATGTTCATATAAATAATAGAAAAAGATTAGAACGATATATGAATTATTATAAAAATAATGGTTCATTAAATGAATCTAAGATTGATAATATATTATATGAGTGTATTTTTATAGGTCTTACTACAGATAGATCAATTTTATACAAACGTATCAATGATAGAGTTGATATTATGTTTAAAGAAGGTCTTTTAAAAGAAGTAAAGAATTTATATAAAATAAAAGATAATAGGATACTTAGAAGTGCAATTGGTTATAAAGAATTATATGATTATTTAGATGGTAAATGTACTTTAGAATATTCAATTGAAAAAATAAAACAAAATTCTAGAAACTTTGCTAAAAGACAATATACATTTTTAAATAACAAATTAAATGTAAAATGGTTTGATGTAAATTTTGATAATTTTAATGAAACAATAGAAAATATTAAAAATTATATTATTAATATTAACGAATTCTAATTGAAAAATTGGAATTTTTTTACATTTAATTTTAAAATTAATGATAAAAAGTTACATAAATGATATTATTAAAGTAAGTGATAATAAAGGTGCAATAAATGTCAAATATTATCTAAAAAGGAGAGTTTATGAAAAATACTAATAAACCTCGCAAAAATGCGGGGGGGCTTAAAAA
>JBKDZI010000037.1:0-40567 GCA_047971215.1 Bacilli bacterium
AGTTATTCAACAACAGGATGGACAAAAAGCAATGTAGTAGTAACAGCAAACTGCTCAGATAGTCAATCAGGAATAGTAAGTAGTAAAGTTACTAAAACAGTAAGTTCAAATGGAAGTGGAAGTCTAACATGTACAGATAAAGCAGGAAATACAAAAGCAGTAAGTTATAATGTTGCAAATATAGATAAAACAATGCCAAGCGCAAGTATAAGTTATTCAACAACAGGATGGACAAAAAATAATGTAGTAATAACAGCAAACTGCTCAGATAGTCAATCAGAAATAGTAAGTAGTAAAGTTACTAAAACAGTAAGTTCAAATGGAAGTGGAAGTCTAACATGTACAGATAAAGCAGGAAATACAAAAGCAGTAAGTTATAATGTTGCAAATATAGATAAAGTAATACCAAATAACTTTACATTAAGTCCAAATAGTGGATTTATTGGAAACAAAGATAATATAACAATACCAAAACCAGGAGATACTGGAGGTTCTGGATTTTATAGATTTAGATATAGAATAAGTGTTAATGGAAGTAGTTCATCTTATGGATCATGGAGTGGGTATTATACAAATGCAACTAATATAACTATATCAACTATAGGAACATATTATATACAAGTAGAAGCATTTGATAAAGCAGGAAATGTAAGAACAGTTAGAAGCGGTCAATATTCAGTATTTGATAGTACCTCTGGAAGTCTATATTACTTATTAAGGCGAAGAAGATAGAATGAAAAAGATAATAAAAAATAAAATAATAATAGGTATATTAATAATTATACTATCTGTAACAATAACGTTTTTATCTCAAAAAGTAATATATAGTGAGTATATAGTAAATGGAACATCTATGGAACCTAATTTAATGGACAAAAGTAATATAAAAGCAAATAAATTAGATTATAAAATAAGCGGTATAAAAAGATTTGATATAATAATATTTGAGGGGACACAGTCAAAAGTAATAAAAAGAGTAGTAGGTTTACCAGGAGAAACATTAGAATATATAGGTGGGAAATTATATATAAACGGAAAAATAATAGAAGAGAACTTTCTAGATAGTCAGATAATAATACCTAATTTTAATGCAGCAAATATAGGAGAGGTGACAATACCGGAAAATAGTTATTTTGTAATGGGAGATAATAGAGGTATATCAATAGATAGTAGAAGATATGGTTCTGTAAAAAAAAGTTCTATTATTGCAGTAGTGGAGGATTAACTATGAAAATAAATAATAGGCCACCATGAAAAAAGAAATTTGGTATTATCCTAAAGAGTTACATAAAAAATTAGAACTATTATCAAAAAAATTACAAAATAAACTTAATTCATACTATATAGATAATCTATTTTCATATAGAAAAGAAAGAAGTACTAAAAAGGCAGTATTATTACTACAAACCTATTTAAATACTTCTTCAAATGCACTTAAATTAGATATGTAGATGACATAGTAATATGCACAAATTCTAAAGATGAATGCAATTATTTACTTAAATTTTTAAAAGAACATTTAGAAAAGATGATAAATAAAGGAGAAAAGTAAAATGAAAGAGAAGATAATAAAAATATTAAAATATACATCATCAATAGTGACACTAGCAATATTAGTATGTGGTATAAATTATGTAATACCTAAGTTTTTTGAGAAGACAAAAACAAATATAAACATTGTGAAAAATAGTGATCAAAGTAACGAGGTGGCGGCAGAGACCATAGGACAAAATGATTGTTTATATTTTTATGGAGACGTAGTAATTGGAATACGACTGAATTGTTTCCCAAACAACTCTACATTACCTTCAGTATACAGAGGCAAACAAATAAGTAGTTATGATATAATATTGTACGAACACCAAAAAGTCCATTTTACTACGCCGTGGTGCGTACAGTATTATTTGGACAAAAAGGTTACGTTAGGTGGGACAGATTCTGCCAAGTACGAAGGCCCATACTACGCGTGTGGAAAAGCGGGTAAAGGTGTGCACCACGAAGGGGGTGCTGTCGATTGGGACTACTGATACTATTTCTTCGACGTATTTGCTATAGCGACCATGAGACATCGTACTAGCTTAAAATATAAGCTAAAAATAAAATTAAGGCTGTATATTTGTTCATATTTTTATTAATGTTATTTAATTGATATCTATATTTTAGGTAAAAAAACTAATAGCTTATGCTATAGATATAAGATAAATTATGTATTAATGAGAATATTATATTATTGTAATGAACCCCATTATTTGGACAACAAGTAAGGGGTTATTTTATGTCAAAATTAAGTTATGAAGATAAAATAGAAATATGTAATAAAAGAAAAAGAAGAATGAATTTTCTCTATGATGTTGAATTTATCTTTCATGTATGTCAATGTGTTAGATATGATGAACATAAACAATATATATAATATACATAATAGCTGCCATGATAGTGTAATAGATCGAGTGGTTATTTTAATTTGACGGAACCTTATAATCTGCATATTTACTAAAAATGGTAGTGCCACTAGCATCAAAACATAGAATAGTCTGTTATCTTTCTACAAACTTTCATATGATTGAGTGTTATGCCAAGATATTATTATGATTTTTGTTGCATCTAATATTAAATTTTAATAAAGTGAATATTAGTTGTATTTTTGTAAAAGTAGTAAGAAAAAGAAAAGATTTAAATAAATTTTATTAAAATATGTTTTAACTGTTATACCTATTTTTTTATATTTTCTATAGTATTTTTTTATATTTTATGATAATGTTAAAGTGATGTTTTTATAAAATATATAGCATAATTAAATATAAAAATAATTAAAAATTTGTTATAATAATTATTGTAATAGATAATATGGAGGTTAATATGACATATAAAATTTTAAGTAAAAGTGAAGATGAAACATTTGAACTTGCAGAGAATATAGAATCAGAAAAATTTAACAATATGATAATATGTTTAAATGGTGATTTAGGAGCTGGTAAAACATTATTTACTAAAGGTTTTGCTAATGCCTTAGGCATTAAAGAAACTATAACTTCACCTACATTTACTTATATAAAAGAATATACAGAATGTGAAATGAATTTGTATCACATGGATTTATATAGATTTGATAGTAAAACTGATACATCTTTTATTGAAGAATATTTTAATAAAGGTGGAATTTGTATAATTGAATGGTCAGAAATAATTTCTCATATTTTACCAAAAGAATATCTTGAAGTAAACATAAATATTGTAGGTGAAAATAAAAGAAATATTATAATTAATCCAAAGGGAAGTAAATATGAAAATCTTTGTGAGAGATGTTTATGATAAAACTTGTTATTGATACATGTTCTACAGATTTAATTATGTCAATTGTTACTAATGATTGTATAGTTGATAGTAAAATTATTAATCAAAATAAAAATCATTCAAATAATTTTTTGCTTGAACTAAAAAAATTATTGGATGATAATAATTTTACTTTAGAAGATGTATCATTAGTAGCTATAACTAATGGACCAGGTTCTTTTACTGGAGTTAGAATTTCTTTAGTGTTTGCCAAAATTTTTGCATATTTAAAAAACGTAGAAGTTAAAGCAATTTCTAAATTAAGATTTAATATTTCTGGTTATGAAAAATATGATTACTATGGAAGTATGATTAAAGATAAGAATAATAATGTTTATGCTGGTATATATGATGAAAATTATGATACATTATATGAAAAACTTGTAAATATAGATGAATTTCTTCATATTTTTTCTTCATATTCTGGAGAAAAATGTATAATTATTGATACCGATTACGATAAATATGCTTTTTCTAAACCAAAATTTAATTTTTTAAAAGTAACTAATTTTAAATCTAATAATGAGGGAAAAAGCATACATACACTTAATCCTAATTATTTAAAATTAACTCAGGCTCAGGAAAAATTAAATGTTAAAAATTGAAAAGCTTAATAAAAAGTATATAAACTCCTTATTAAAGATTTCAACGAAATTTACAACATATTATAATGAAAATAATATGTTAAATTATATTAATAATGTAGATAATTATATTTATGTTTGTAAAAAATATGATAAAATTGTTGGTTTTATCCATTTATTAAATTTAACATTTGAATATGAAATTATTAATATTGGAGTAGATAAAAATTATAGGAATATAAAAATTGGTTCTAAATTGCTAGAATTTGTAGAAGATTTAGCAATCAAAAATAAAATTAATAATATTTTTTTAGAAGTTAATGAAAATAATTACAGTGCGATTAAATTGTATGAAAAATTTAATTTTAAAATTATACAAGAAAGAAAGAAAGAAATATTATAAAAATGAAAGTGCTTATATTATGAAAAAAGAAATTAATAAAAAAGATATATATATATTAGGTATTGAAACTAGCTGTGATGAAACTAGTATGAGTATAGTTAAAAATGGTAGACAAGAAATTAAAAGTGTTGTTTTAACTCAAATACCAGTTCATAAACAATTTGGTGGAGTAGTACCTGAAATTGCAAGTCGTTGTCATATAGAAAATATTACTATTGTAATTGAAGAATTATTTAGTGATGTAAATATTACTATAGACGATATTGATTATATTGCTGTTACATATGGCCCAGGTTTAATTGGTTCATTAATCATAGGAGTTGAAGCTGCAAAATCTATTAGTTTTATAACAGGTAAACCTTTAATTAAAGTACATCATATAAGGGGACATATTTATGCTAATAATTTAGTTAAAGAATTAGAATTTCCTCTAATCGCCTTAGTTGTAAGTGGAGGACATTCTGATCTTATACTAATGAAAAAGCATTATGAATTTGAAAAATTAGGAGGAAGCTTAGATGATGCAATAGGAGAGGCATACGATAAAATTGCTAGAATATTAAATTTATCTTATCCAGGAGGACCTGAAATAGATAAAAGAGCTCCTTTAGGATTTGATACATATTCTTTGCCACTACCACTTGATGATGATAGTTATAATTTTAGTTTTAGTGGCATTAAAAGTGCAGTATTGAATTTAGTAAATAATGAGAAAATGCGTGGTAATGAAATTAGAATAAATGATTTATGTGCATCTTTTCAAAATAGAGTAATAGAAATTTTAACAAAAAAAACTATTAATGCATTAAAAAAATATAAAGTAAATAACTTAATAATAGCTGGTGGGGTTGCTGCAAATATTGGACTTAGAAAAAGTTTTGAAAAATTGTCAAAAGAAGAAAATTTTAATTTGATAATACCTGAATTTAAATATTGTACAGATAATGCCGCTATGATTGCATCTGCTGGATATTATGGGATTTTAAAAGATAAAACGGATCTTAGTCTAAAACCTGTTTCAGTAGATAATTATTATGAATAAAAAAATTGAGGATTACTCAATTTTTTAATCTAAAAATTTCTTACCAACTTTATGATTAAGTCCTGTGCACATTCCAAGATATGCAATTGTAAGTCCTGCTAATACTGTACCAGCAGCAATAAATTCCATTTTTAAATCTTCTATTTCCATAATTCACCTCATAATTATTATGAGTAAAATTTTTTAAAATATAAGTTATAAAATATAATTAGCTATAATTTTATCAATTTTAGAAATATCTATTCCTTTTTTTAAATTAATTTTTAAATGACCTGCTTTTGTCCAAAGTTCAAGTTCAGTATTAATATCAATAAAACCTGCATTTTCTGTAGAATACATATTTATTGAACTATAAGGTATAGTATAAGTTTCTATCTTTTTACCCATTATTCCTTGAGCATCTCTTATAATTATTCTTTTATTTGTAAAAATAGCAATATCACGTATTGTTTTAAATGCTAATAAAGCTTCTTCATTTTTAATTAAATAACCATCTACATCATTTGGAATATCAATTTCGCTTGAAAATGTCCAAATATTAAATTTATTACTAACTTCATTCATCCTTATCACCAATAAAATTGTATCATATATTTAAAATACAATCAAATAATTTTATCAATAATACCATACTCTAAAGCCTCATCAGAACTCATAAAATAATCACGTTCGGTATCACTTTCAACTTTTTCAATTGGTTGATTGGTATTTTCTGAAAGTATCTTGTTAAGTTTATCTTTCATTTTAATAATTCTATCTGCTGCGATTCTAATTTCTGTAGCTTGACCTTTTGCTCCACCTAATGGTTGGTGTATCATAACCTCAGCGTTTTTTAAAGAGTACCTTTTTCTTTTTGTACCACAAGATAAAAGAAATGCGCCCATGCTTGCAGAAAGTCCTACGCAAATAGTTGAAACATCACTTTTAATAAAATTCATAGTATCAAGTATTGCCATACCTGCAGTGATAGAACCACCTGGAGAGTTAATATATAAACTAATATCATTATGATTAATAGAATCTAAATATAAAAGTTGTGCCACAATATTATTTGCGCTATTATCATCTATTTCTCCTGTAAGCATAACAATTCTATCTTTTAAAAGTCTAGAATAAATATCATAAGCTCTTTCACCTGCATGTGTTTTTTCAATTACCGTTGGAATTAAATTCATTTTCTTCACCCATTTATATAATAGTAATATTTTATAAAAAATATACAACTAAAAGACTGACAAAATTTTAAAAATTTGCTATAATTGTAAATAGTAGGGAGGATATATGTTCCAAGTCAAATGTAAAGACGTTATGCAAACGTATGAAAATGAAGTAACTTTAAAAGAAATTGCTAAAGACTATAGTCATTTTTTTGAACATGATATCTTAATCGCAACAGTTACTGATATGTACGGTAAAAATAGTGTATTAAGTGAGCTTAATGCTAAGATTAATAAAAGTTGTAATATTGAATTTTATGACTTGACTTCAGAAATAGGAAATAAAATATATGAAAGAGGTCTTATTTATTTATTCATTAGAGCTTATTATGATATTTTAGGAAATGAGTCTCAAGTTAGAATAGAACATATGGTAGATAATGGAATTTATATTGCCTCTAATATTTCTATTACTGATTTAATTGTAGATGAAATTAAAAGTAAAATGAAAGAAATTGTTTCTAAAAAAATTCCGTTTAATAAAAGAACTGTATATAAAGAAGAAGCAATTTCATATTTTGAAAAGGTAGGTTTTGATGATAAATTAGAAGGATTAAAATATATTAGTACTGATTATATTACTTTATATGAATTTAGTCATATGTTTAACTATTTTAATGGACAAATGCCTATTAATAGCAGTGTTTTAAAATATTTTAATTTAGTTAAATTATGCGATACTGGTTTTGTATTAAGTAAGCCTTCTGTTTATGATGCAAATCATGTTTCAGATTATAATTATCATATAAATTTACATAATGCTTTTGATAATTATCTTGAATACATTTCAAATATAAATGTATTAAATAGTTATGATTTAAATGAAAAAATATTAAATAATGAATTAAATAATTTAATTTATATGGATGAGGTTCGTCATAATATAGAATTATCTGGTGTAATAAATAAAATATTTGATAAAAAAGAAGCTAAAGTTGTACTTTTAGCAGGACCTTCTTCTTCAGGTAAAACTACAACATGTAGAAACTTAAATAGACTTTGTAATTTATATGGTATAAAAGCTCATCAAATTTCATTAGATGATTATTATTTAGATAGGCATCAAATGATTAAAGAAGCAAATGGTGAATACGATTTTGAAAAACTAGAAAGTCTTGATATTGAATTGTTTAACAGAGATTTACAAAAATTACTTAATGGAATGGGTGTAAATCTTCCAAAATATAATTTTGCAAAAGCTAAAAAAGAATTTGATAATAAAAAAACTGTTTTAGGAAATAACGATATAATAATAATTGAAGGTATCCATGCATTAAATGATAAACTTACAATGTCAATTGATCCTAAAAATAAATTTAAAATATATATAAGTCCATTTACTGAAATAAATTTAGATAATCATACAATGATAAGTAGTGAAGATAATAGACTTTTAAGAAGACTAGTTAGAGATAATAATTTTAGAGAAACTAGTCCAAGTGATACTTTTAAAATGTGGCCAAAGGTACGCTTTGGTGAAGATAAATATATTTTAGAAAAAGGTAAAAATGTAGATGCTATAATAAATTCTTCATTAATTTATGAATTTAGTATTTTAAAAGTATATGCAGAGCCTTTGCTTTATGCTATTAATCCTGATGATTTTGGATATCATGAAGCAAGAAGGTTATTAAGCGTACTTAAAAGATTTCTACCAGCACCAAGTACTGTAGTTCCACAATCTTCAGTTTTACGTGAATTTATTGGATAATAAAATAATAGGAGGAAATTTATGAAAAAAATAGCAATCAATGGTTTTGGACGTATTGGACGTTTAACTTTTAGACAAATGTTTGAAGATAGTGATTTTGAAATTGTAGCAATCAATGATTTAACTGATTCAAAAACACTGGCACATCTTTTAAAATACGATTCAGCTCAAAAAAAATATGAAAAAGAAATATCATTTGATGAAGATGGAATCATAGTAGAAAATAAAAAAATTAAGGTTTATAGCCAAAAAGATCCTAAAAATTTACCATGGGAATCTTTAAATATTGATGTAGTAATGGAATGTACTGGTTTTTTTACAGATAAAGAAAAAGCACAAGCTCATATAACTGCAGGTGCAAAAAAAGTTATTATTTCAGCTCCAGCTAAAGGAGATTTAAAAACTATTGTATTTAATGTAAATCATACTGATCTAGATGGTAGTGAAACTATTATTAGTGCTGCTAGTTGTACTACTAATTGTCTTGCGCCAATGACTAAAGTATTACATGATGCATGTATTATTAAAAATGGGTTTATAACTACTATACATGCATATACTGGAGATCAAAATCTTTTAGATGGACCTCATAGAAAAGGTAACTTAAGGCGTGCTAGAGCAGCAGCAGTTAATATAGTTCCATCTTCTACTGGTGCAGCTAAAGCTATAGGACTTGTTATTCCAGAACTTGAAGGTGTTTTAGATGGTAATGCTCAAAGAGTTCCTATAGTTACTGGCTCACTTACAGAGTTAACTGCAATAGTTGATAAAAAAGTAACTGTAGAAGAAATTAATAAAATTATGAAAAATGCATCTAATGAATCTTTTGGATATAATGAAGATGAAATTGTTTCATGTGATATTATTGGAACAAAGTATGCATCTTTATTTGATGCAACTTTAACAAAAGTTCAAGATTTAGGTAATCAAACATTAGTTAAAGTTACTTCATGGTATGATAATGAAGCTTCTTACACAGCTCAAATGGTAAGAACTGCTGAATATTTGTGCAATAACTTATAAAAGATCTTACGATCTTTTTTTAATTAAAAAGTTGCTTATACAACTATTTAATTCTTTTTTTACTATTGTATAACTTTTTTACTGTAGATTTAAATTCTTTTTGATTATTAACATAAATATCATCTTCATTAAAATTATCTAAAGAATGTCATCTAAGGACATATTTTTCTAACATATAAATATACTGTTCACGAGCAATATTATTTAAATCCTCTTGTGTAACATATTTAAATTTCTCCTTTCCTTTATTCATATTAAAATTAAGTTTACTCATAGTTTTCTCCTTTTCAAATATGATCATTATATAAATAAATTTAATTAATGTCAATCCGAAATTAAAGCATTAATTTTATTGACAAATTTATATATTTTGTATATTATTTTTATATAAATAGTAATAATTACTATTTATATATAGGAGGAAAAATGAAAAAATATATATGCAAAGCATGTGGATATGTACATGAGGGAGAAGAGGCTTTAGAAGTTTGTCCAATTTGTGGACTTGGAAAAGAAATGTTTGAAGAAATAAAAGAAGCTTCATATAATGAAGAAGCAACAAACGATATAAATAACTTAGTTTGGACTACTGAACATCAATTAAAAGAAGCTAAAGAAGTTGAACTTAGAACTTATTTAGAAGGTTTTGTAAATGGGGAATGTGTAGAAGTTGGTTTATATTTTGCTTTTGCTCGTCAAGCTTATAGAGAAGGTTATCCAGAAATTGGAGAAGTTCTTAAAAATATCGCAATTGAAGAAGCAGAACATGCCGCATCATTTAATGAACTTTTAGGAAATGTTGGTACTACTGCTGAAAATCTTGAAAAAATGATTAATGGTGAAAATGGTGCTTGTAAAATGAGAATGGAACTTGCAATTAAAGCTAAACAAATGAATAATGATGCAGTTCATGATGCAGTTCATGAATCTGCTAAAGATGAAGCAAGACATGGTCGTGCACTTATTGGTATGTTAAAAAGGTATTTTAATAAATAATTATTTAAAGATATGAAATATATTTCATATCTTTTTTAGTTTCTTTTTTTTACAAATTATTATATAATGAATGTGGTGATAATATGACAAAAGCTCTTATTTGGATTATAAAAGTTTATCAAAAAACTCCTATAAGTAATCATTTCCATTGTAAATATTATCCTACTTGTTCAAGTTATAGTATCGAATCATTTGAAACATATGGTTTTTTTAAAGGTTTTTTAATGACAATAAAAAGAGTCTTAAAATGTAATCCATTTTCAAAAGGTGGAATTGATTTGGTAAAAAAGGAGAATTATGAAAAAAATAATATTAATGATTAGTATTTTGTTTTTAGTAACAGGATGTTTTAAAAGAGATAACTTTGAAAATGCGACTATTTATACGACTGTATATCCAATTGAATATATAACAAATTATTTATATGGTGAAAGTTCTACAATATTAAGTATTTATCCAAAAGGAGAAGACTTTAAAAATTATAAATTAAATGATAAACAAATTAATGATTATAGTAACTCAGATCTTTATATATACAATGGACTTTCTAATGAAAGTGATTATGCAATTGAAATGCTTGAATATAATAAAATTAAATTAATAGATTCAACTATGGGAATGGACATGGGAGAATCAATTGAAGAATTATGGTTAAACCCATCAGATATGATTATGATTGCAAGTAATGTTAAAAATGGATTATTTGAATATATTGAAAATCCATATTTAGAAAAAGAAATACAAGATAAATATGATGAACTTAAAATAATAATTTCAAATCTTGATGTACAGCTTCATGTTGCCTCAGCAACTGCTTCGAATAAATTGATTATCACTTCAGATAAATCATTTAATTATTTGACTAAATATGGATTTGAAGTATTATGTTTGGAAGAATCAGAAGAATTATTAGAAAAAGATATAGTGACTGCTATTGATTTATTGAAGAAAAAAACTGTTAAATATATATATTTAATGGAAAATGAAGAAAAAAGTAAAACTATTAATAGAATTATTAAAGATGCTTCTCCAGATATACTTTATTTAGATAAAATGAATGTTGTTAAAAGTGATGAACTTGAAATTAAAGATTACATTGATATTAGTTTAGAAAATATTGATAAAATAAAACAAGGTTTATAAAATTTATTTACTTATATAAAAGAAGATTTATTTTTAAAATAATTACAAAAAGTAAAAAAAATGCTATTATTATGGTAAGTAATAATAAACGTGCAATAAATGTCGAATATTATATAAAAAAGGGTATATATGAAAAAACTAATCACGCCTCGCAAAAATGCGGGGGCGTAAAAACCTTCTAAAACCTAAGTTTAATAAAATAAAAGGATTTACTTTAATAGAACTTCTTGCAGTAGTTGTAATACTTGCAGTAGTAATGCTGATTGCAATTCTAACAGTTTTAAATTTAGTTAGTAAAACAAGATTAGAGATCTTTAGAACTAATGTTATCTCAGCTAGTAAAGCAGCTGAGCTTTACTATACAAAAAACTATATTAAAGGTAGTAAAGTAGATTCTTTAGATTTAGTTTCTGATAAAGATAAAATAAAACTATCTAATAATAATTTTACATCAGATATAGTAGACTTTTATGAAAAAATGTCAGTTAATGTACATAATGTATCAGATGGTGAATATTGTGCCAATGGTAATAGAGATAATTTAGAAATAACAACAGGAGATTGTGGTAAAGCAGCTAAGTCTTGTTTCAAATTTTCTGGTGGTGTAATAACTAATTATGATGAAGTTAATTGTTCTTCTCATATTTTAATACCTAATACAATAAATAATGAAGAAGTAACTACAATAGGTAGTAGCGCATTTGAAGAAAAATGTATTAAAACAGTTACATTTAAAAGTGAGGTAATAATAAAAGAAAATATTTTTAAAAGTAATAATATAACAAAAGTAACCATACCAGCATCTATAGAAACAATAGAAGATAATACATTTGCAAACAATCCATGGGAAAAAGTAACAATACAAGGTGTAAGTTATAGATTTAATGAAAGATTGACAGATATTGGTTGACCAAAATCTCTAACTGATTTAGAAAAATCAACAGTTGTATTTAATCTAAATGGAGAAAATTAAACAATGTTACTACAATAAAGGTAATTTTACATATAGATATGCAAAAAGTACAAATAATGGAGTTTTATTTTCTTCTTGGAGTGGATATTTAACAAGTGATGTAAATGTAAGTTTTAATACCTCAGGAAGTAATATAATAAAAGTAGAATCAATAGATGAAAACAACAACATATGTACAAAGTGTAACAGTAGAAATAAGTTCTAATGATTTACACTCTGGAATAAAGGAATTAAAATATAAATTAATTAAAGATGGAGTTAAAGGTTCATATATAGATGTAACTAAAAGTAATACAAGTGTTACATTAGATAGTAATGGAACATATAAGCTAGAAGTAAAAGCATTAGACAAAGTAGGAAATATAGTTACTATAGAAAGTGGAGAATATAAAATAGATTCAACAAGTCTAACGATAACATTTAGTCCAAGTGGACAAGAAACTTATGTAAATAAAGATATAAAAGTAGAAATAACACCAGAATATGAGTTATCAGCAGTAGCATACTGAAGATACAGAACAAGCAAAGATAATGGGGTAACATATACACCATTTAGTGGATCTATATTAGAAAAGTCTTCTATAAATCTTACAACAGCAGAAAAAAACAAAATAGAAGTAGAAGTTACAGATAATACTAGACAAATAAGTATTATAACTAGTGATATATATAATATAGATAAAATGGCACCTACAATAGGAACTGTTACTAGTGGAACATATGATATATCCATTTTACCAGTTTATGGTAGTACAATTCAAAATTCATATTCAAATATTTACACATATAATGGTGCATCTATATATACATTATTAAAAGATTTTGAATTTTCATTAAATCCATTAAAATAAACAAAAATTGTTATAGAAAAAATTTACAAATTAATGTAGATTTTTTATTTGCTTAATTTAGAAGAAATAAGTTCTAAACGCTCTTTTTCTTCTTTTAACTTTTCTCTATCAATAGAAACAACATGTTTAGGAGCTTTATTTACATAATTTTCATTAGATAAAAGTTTTTCTCTTTTAGAAATAGATGCTATTAAAGATTCATATTCTTTATTTAATATTTTAACTTCTTCTTTATCACTTGCACTACTATCATAAAAATAGTTAATTTTAAAATTTTTATATTCTATTTCTGTATTATTTAAATTATCTTGATTTGCATCAGTTTCTTCAATTTTTAAAATAGTTTTTATTAAATCATTAAAATAATTAGGTACATCTAAGACAGTTTTTTTAACATATGTAATTTTAAGTTCTAACTTTCTATTTCTAACAAGTGTAATAAAATCTATTAAATTAGATACTTCTTCATTTTCAATAGTGAATATAAAATTATCACTATACTTTGGAAATGCTGAAATCATTATACTCTCTTTTGAATTTGGAAGAAAAGCATAAATTTCTTCTGTTACATATGGCATAAACGGATGTAACAATTTTAAAATAGATTTAATTACAAAGGTATGTACATTTAATGTATTAGTGTCTAAAGAATTTTTAGAAAGTTCAATATAATAACTACAATATTTATTCCATACAAAATCTGTTATTTGAGCATAAGCTAAATTAAAATCATAAGAATCTAGATTTTTTCTAACCTCTAATATAGTATTATTTAAATTATGTAATATCCATTTATCTTTTTTATCCAACTTAATTTGAGAAATATGTTTATATTCAAAATTTTCTAAATTCATAAGTACAAATCTTGAAGCATTCCATAATTTATTAATAAAATTCCAAGTAGATTTAACTTTTTCTTCATCAAATTTTAAATCTTGTCCTTTAGTAGCAGTAGAAATTAAGAAAGTTCTAAGACTATCTGCACCGTATTTTTCAATCATATCAATTGGATCAATTCCATTACCTAAAGATTTACTCATTTTAATGCCGTTTTTATCTCTAATAATACCATGAAGTAAAACGTTATTAAATGGTCTTTTTTCTGTTAATTCTAAAGAAGTAAAGATCATTCTACTAACCCAAAAAAATAAAATATCATTTCCTGTAATTAAAACATCATTTGGAAAATATCTATTTAAATCATCGCTATTTTCATTTGGAAAACCTAATGTTGAAAATGGCCAAAGACTACTTGAAAACCAAGTATCTAAAACATCTTCATCTTGAGTCCAACCATTACCTGGACTTTCAACTTGAACTTTAATTTTATTTTCTTTATACCAAGCAGGAATTCTATGCCCCCACCAAAGTTGTCTTGAAATACACCAATCTTGAATATTTTCCATCCAACCATTGAAAATATTTTCAAATCTATCGGGATGAAAAGCAACTTTATTTTCAGTTTTTTGATTATCTAAAGTATTTTTAGCAAGATTTTCCATTTTAACAAACCATTGTGGCATAACTATTGTTTCTATAACTGCATTACTTCTTTCACTATAACCAACTTGATTTATAATTTCTTCTCTTTTTATTAGTAGATTTTCTTTATTTAATTTTTCTACAATAGAAGTTCTTGCTTTTTTTCTAGTCATACCACAAAATTCTAAAGCATTTTCATTTAAAAATCCATCTAAATTAATACATTCAACTACGTCTAAATTATGCTTTTTTAATATTTCTACATCAGTAGTTGCATGAGCACTACACTTCATAGCGCCAGATCCAAATTCCATATCAATATAAGAATCTGTAATAATAGGAATTTCCATTTTTATAAGAGGTGTAATAACTGTTTTACCAACTAAAGTTTTATATCTTTCATCACTAGGATGAACAACTAAAGCTCTATCACTTGCTAGTGTTTCAGGTCTTGTAGTAGCAACTTCTATAAATTCTTCAGTTCCAGTAATCATATATTTAAAATAATACATAGTGCTACGAGTTTCTTTATGAATAACTTCAACATTAGAAAGAGCAGTTTGTTGAACTGGGTCCCAATTAATTGCTCTTGTTCCTCTATAAATAATACCTTTATTATAAAGACTTATAAACGCTTTATTAACTGCTTTTACTAAACCATCATCTATAGTAAATCGTTCTTTATCATAATTTAGAGAAAGACCTAATTTAGACCATTGATTTCTAATATTTTGTGCATATTCTTCTTTCCAATCCCAAGCATATTTAAGCCATTTTTCTCTAGATATACTTCTTGGATTAATATTTAAATTTCTAAGTTTTTCATCAACTTTAGCTTGCGTTGCAATACCAGCATGATCCATACCAGGGACCCATAAAGCATCAAAACCATCCATACGTTTATAACGAATTAAAGCATCTTGAATTGTAGTATCCCAAGCATGACCTAAATGAAGTTTTCCAGTAATATTTGGTGGTGGAATAACTATTGTAAAAGGTTCTTTAGTTATATCACCAGATTTAAAGTAGCCTTTATTTAACCAATTATTATATTTACTTTTTTCTACATCTAAATGATTATATTTAGTATTTAACATTTTTCCTCCTCATAAAACAAAAAGGCTATACCAAAGGGTGAAAAATCGCGGTACCACCTTTATTTATTACTTAAATCCTTAACGCGGAAAACGACTAAGCTCAAAAGCAACCCATATTTAAATTAACTATTAATCTCTCACCATTGATTAATTCTCTTAAAGTATTTTTAAATATTCCTCAATTTCATAGCTTGTATATAAATTAATTATATTATAATATGTGTATTTGTCAATAGAATAATAGTAAATTTAATATTGAACTTTTCATATATATTTTCAGTAAATAATTTAGTTTCATTACGTAATCATATTTTTTATTTTTAATCCTATATTATTTTAACTTTACTATAATTTTTTTGACAATAAAATATAATTAAGTTATTATATTGTAAAAAGTTAATAATTTTTATTAGACAACTTTTTAATTATTTTGTTTATTTTGTTAATAATGGTGTAAAATATATATATAATGTAAACAAAGGGAGTATATATGAAAAATAAGGTTTCAAAGATAATGGTTATTCAGGATTTAAATAACCTAACTAATAAAACAGTAGAAATTAATAAGGATTCATGTAATATAAAATTTTTAGATAGTAATGAAAGTTATAAAATTAATAATTATGAACAAACTTATATTAAAGATGGAAATATCATCATATCGTTTTTAATTAATAATAATAAATATAATTTTAAACATATACGTACTATATCTGTTAGTGAATCAGAATTTAAAAAAGAATTGATGAATTTAATAGAATATTATGATTTATATTATAATAAAGGTATTCAATTATATTCTCAAGAACGAGATGAAGATAAAAAAAAATATAATGATATTAGAGTTGATATATACAGATATTTAAAATTGTATAAAGATATTCAAAAAATAGATAAAGACATAAATAAACTTAACAGCACTATTAATCAAACTGATAATAAGAAAAACCAGTTAAAATCAAAAAAAACATCTAATTTTAAAAATATTTTAAAAAAGAAAGAAATAAAAAAAGATGAATATACAAATTCATTTAACAACGATTTTGAAAAATTGGATGATTTGGTTGATAAAAGATCTAGAATGATTAGTGAAACAAAAAATATAGAAATAAGATTTTATGATTTATTTAAAAAACCTGAAAAATATAGTGGATATAAAATACACCCAATTGAAAATTATGAAACATTAGCCAAAATATTTAGTATGTTAAATATTGGTAACAGAAATATACTTATGTCATTTCCGATTGTACAAAATTTAATGTCGGAACTACAATATAATTTTGTTGGATATTTTAATCATGGAAGAATATTACTTAATAGATTCAAAGAAAATGAATTAACACCTGATAAAAAAGAAAGAAATAAAATAGAATTAAAAGAAATTCATAAAACAATAGACAATATTGCAAATGAAATCCGAGAAGGAAATTCTTTAATAAAAAATTCTGAAGAATATAAAAAATATGTTAAAATATTTAAAATTATATTAAATGAAGATGGAGTTTATACTAAAGAAATAATCTCTAATTTCACGGAAGCTATAAAAAATAAACTTAATAATACATTAGATTATAATTCGAAAACAAACTTAATAGCAATTTTTGCAAGTACAGTTAGTCAAGATAATTTCACTAAATTAATTTCATTAAGACCTATAAAATCAGAAATAGAAAATTTGTCTACAATGGATAAAAATAAACAGGAGTCATATAAAAAACTTTAAATTCATAAAAATAATTAATTAAAAGTAGTTAGATGTTAAAATTAGAAAAAATTTTTATTACTATAGTTTTTAATTACTGGAAATTAAGTGAAAAAGAAAAAAGTTATAAGAATAAATAATAAACTACATTATTAGTGTAACTCTCTTTTGGTATAAATAGAGGGACTTATTGATAATATATTTAATAATAATTTTAACTAAAATTCTCTATTTATAATACTTTACTAAATTTAAATTTAATAAAGTTTATAATGATTTACATTGTTTTAAATTTTTTAAGACCTAAATAAACTATTTATTTTTATATTTATATGGTTCTTTTGTATCAGTTAATTCAATAATATAATCAATACTATTATTATAATATTTTGCTAAAATTTTTAAAGCATGAATATGTATATTTAAACTTTCTAATTCATATTTTGAATATGTTGTTTGAGTGCAGTTTAATATTTTTGCTATTTCACTTTACGTCAAATCTTTATATTCTCTTAATCCTTGAAGTCGTTTCATATTTTATTCCTGCTAATAAATACAGTATAAAATATTCCATATTCGATTATTGATTTTTAGTTCAAGTTAGACTATAATTTAAGTATAACTAGAAGGGAAAAACATGAAAACAAAAATTGAATATAACATTAATTCAGTTGACATTAACGACAATCAATTTGCAATATTAGATAAAGTGAATGATAAATGAAAAGATTAAAAATGTAAATAAAATTATTATTGCAGAGTTAGTTGATGAAAGTAATATTAAAAATACTGTAAATTATTTTATATGGAAAAATAATAAACAATATAGAGTTATTAATATATTAACTATCAAGGAAGAAATTACAAATGTAGTAAAAATTTTCTTTAATGCTGATTATGATTCTAATATAATTGGTATGTTTTATCCACAGTTATTTCAATTTTTTAATGAAAATTGATAGTTTCATTGCCAAACTTACATACACGTCAGTTGAAACAGATAAATTTATGGACAAATATCAATCGATAAAAAAATCAAGATATTTTAAATAATATGTTTTTTCAATAAATATATTGTTTATAAAATTAAATGGTTTACTGTATTTAATAGTAACTTTTTTGATTATAATTATAGATAATGTATTATCACGTATTTTACTTTAAGAACGTTAGTTTTTTAAATAATAAAATTTCTATATCCAAACTATATTTTTTTTATATTTTTACTTTTATTATTAAAACTTTCAATGAAACCATTAGTATAATTAATATTTAATCAGTTGATAATATTTTCCTTATGCGTTCATTAATAACTATAGATTATTTATCGCTTTTCTATATATTATAGTTAGCTCTAAAAAATAAATTTCTAAAATAAATATTTTTTAAGTAAAAAGTAATTATCAAAATCAGAAACTTTACTTAATTTAATAGAAGAAATTATAGCATCATTAAAAATAAAAATCCTTTTTATATATCGTTTATTTTGAATAAAAATAAAAGTATTGAAATATCATACCAATTTTTTAAAAATAAGACCTAAATAAAGAAAAACCCTTAAAAATAAGGGTTTGAATACAAATTAGTGCGTATGGTCACCATATTCTGAACCGACATTCACTGCTTAATCTTGTTGTAATCATAGTACATTAAAAGTAAAATTGGAACTACAATTTTACTTTTTTCTTACTATTTTGTAGTAGTTATTTTTACTTTTATTTTATCCTAGTTTTTACCTTTTAATTATCTTTAGTCACGAAGCTTAATATGAATATCTCTTAGTTGTTGTTCTGTTATTATCGATGGTGCATTCATCATTAAATCTTGTGCGTTTCGATTCATAGGGAATAATATTACTTCTCTAATATTCGGTTCATCTTTTAATAGCATAATCATACGATCTATTCCTGGAGCCATTCCTGCATGTGGTGGAGCTCCATATTGAAATGCTGTGTATAATGAAGAGAATTTATCTCTCAAGATACTTTCATTATATCCACTTATTTCAAATGCTTTTTTCATAATATTTAAGTCATGATTTCTAACAGCACCACTAGAAATTTCTATACCATTACAAACAAAATCATATTGATATGCTAAAATTTCTTCTGGTTTTTTATTATTCAAGCTATCTAATCCACCTTGTGGCATTGAAAATGGATTATGTGTAAATACATATTTATCTGTTTCATCATCCCACTCATACATAGTAAAATCATTTATTATACAAAATGCAAAGCTATCTTTATCAATTAAGTTAAGTCTATTACCCAATTCATCTCTTATTTTCCCTGCGAAAAATGATGCCTTATTTTCTTTTTTATCAGCAATAAAGAATATTACTGAATTACTTGTTAATCCACATTTCTTTATTAAAGCTTCTCGTTCTTCATCTGATAAGAATTTATCAATTGGGCCTTTGAATTTTCCATCTTCTTCTAGAGTAATATATCCTATACCTGGCATACCAATTGAATTTGCAAAATCAACTAATTCATTAAACCACGAATTTGAATATATTCCTATTTCGTGAACTACAATCCCTCTTATTGTAGCACCAACAAATGGTTTAAATGTTGTTGCTTCAAATTCAGGTGTTAAATCTATTATTTCTAATGGATTTCGTAAATCTGGCTTATCTGTACCATATTTTAATATACTTGTAGAATAGGGTATTCTAACGAATGGCTTTTCAGAAATTTTCTTATTACTAAACTTTTTGAAAGTATCATAAAATATTTCTTCGCCTATTTCTAAGACATCATCCTGTTCTGCAAATGACATCTCATAATCTAATTGATAAAATTCTCCTGGAGTTCTATCACTTCTACCATCTTCATCTCTAAAGCAAGGGGCTATTTGAAAATACTTGTCAAAGCCTGAAACCATTAATAATTGTTTGAATATTTGAGGAGCTTGTGGTAGTGCATAGAACTTACCTTTATGTTTACGAGAAGGAACAACATAATCTCTTGCTCCCTCTGGAGATGATGCTGTTAAAATAGGTGTTTGCAATTCTATAAATCCTAAACTACGCATTTTTTCTCTTAAATAATTTATAACCTCTGACCTAAAAATTATATTATCTTTTACATCTTTATTTCTTAAATCTAAATATCTATATTTTAAACGGATTTCTTCACTACTTATTTTTGAAGTCATTACTTCAAATGGTAATTCATTTTTAGATTTACTTAATACTTCTAGTGTTTTTACTAGCAGCTCCACTTTACCAGTTGATATTTTTTCGTTTACTGTATCAGAATCTCTTTTTCTAACAGTTCCCTCTACACATATAACACTTTCTCTAGTTATATCACTAAAGATATTTTCCTCATTACTAACTAGTTGTAATGTTCCGAACATATCTCTTATATCTAAGAATAACACTCCACCGTGATCTCTTATATTTTCGACCCAACCAGAAACTTTAATTTTTTTATCAATAAAATCTTCTGTTATATGTCCGCAATAAATATCACGATATTTATTTGCCTTCATTTTGTTTTCTCCTCTCTAATTCTTCTTTAATTAGTTTTAGTGCAATGTTAGGATTAGCTTGTTTATTTGTTTTAATCATTACTTTACCAACAAAGAAATTAGCGACATAATCCTTACCCTCGAAGTATTGTAATAATACTTCCTTATTTTCATCAATACATTCATTAACTGTTTGTTTAATAACTTCTTCGTTGTCTATTTGTTTTAAATCTTGTTCTTTTACAATTTCAATAGGATTCTTATTTTCAGCTATTGCTTGATATAATACTTTTTTTGCATGACTTTGTGAAAGTTCATTTTTTTCAACTAATTTTATAGTATCACTTAACATTTTTGGTGTAATAAAAAAATCTTCTAGTTTAATATTAAGTTTATTTAGTGATCCTAATACTACTGTTATTATCCAATTAGCAGCTGATTTGGGTTCAATATTATGTGTTATTACCTCATTATAATAATCTGATATATTTTTATCTTTAACTAAAATAATAGAATCATATTGCGATAGCCCATAATTATTTACATATTTATCAATTCTTTCAAATTGTAACATAGGTATTTCACTTCTGATTTTTTCTATATATTCGCTTTCAAATTTTATTGGTGGTAAATTTGGTTCTAAAAAATATTTATAGTCAAGTTCATCTGCTTTTTCACGCATTGCATATGTCTTTGAATCTTCATCACTGTATCTTCTAGTTTCTTGAATAACTGTTCCACCAGATTCTAAAATTTCTGTTTGTCTTTTTATTTCATATTCAATAGCACTTGTAACCGTATTAAAGGCATTAATATTTTTCATTTCAACTTTAGTACCTAATTTTGTATCAGTGTCTTTCATTAAAGAGATGTTTACATCACATCGCATTTGACCTTTTTTAGAATCAGCTTCTGATACTTCGCAATATAAAAATACATATCTAAGCGTTTCAAGAAAAGTTACAGCTTCTTCTGAACTATAGATACACGGTTCTGTTACAATTTCAATTAATGGTATGCCACTACGATTATAGTCTAATAGTGAAAATTTGTTAAAATGCTCTAAACTTGCTGTATCTTCTTCTAAGTGAAGTTGATGTATTTCTACTTTTTTTATTTCATCTCCAACCCTTATATTTAAATACCCGTTTATTCCCATAGGTTTTGTTACCTGAGTAATTTGGTATCCTTTTGGTAGGTCTGGATAAAAATAATTTTTACGGTCGAATACTAATTCATCTGGTGTTTGACAATTTAAAGCGATAGCTGTTTTTAGAGCTTTATATACTGCTTCTTCATTTGTATATGGTAATATTCCTGGCAACCCTAAATCAACTGGTGCTACATTTTCATTCGGTTTATCAGAAAAAGTATTTTTTGCTGATGAAAAGTTTTTTGAATTTGTTGCTAGTTCGCAATGAACTTCTAAACCAATTATTACTTTATACATATTTACAACCATCCATAACTATTCCTTTATATCCCAATTTTTCCTCTATTTTGTATGCGATATTTAAGGTTTCAGCATCTTTAAAAGTAGGTCCTGTAATATTAATCGCTATAGGCATATTATCTACAAATCCACTAGGTATTGTTATACTAGGGTATCCTCCAAAATTACCAATTGCGAGATGATTTTCAAGTATTAAATATTGTTCAGATAATTTATCAGTTGCTGTATTAAATTTAGGAGCAATTCCTCCTGATGCTGGTAAAATCAAACCATCATAATTATTAAATAGTTTATTCATTTTATCTACTATCATTCTCCTAACTCTTTTAGCATTTAAAAATAACTTTTCTTGATTTTCTTTTTGAAGAATATAACTACCTAAAATAAATCTTCGTTTAATTAATTCTGAAAATCCTACAGTTCTAGCATTGAAAATAATTTCTTCTATATTTTCGCCAGTGCCACGTGGACCAAATTGAATTCCAGTAAGATTTGCGTTATTACTAGTTGCTTCTGCACATGAGATTATCATATATGTAGGATAAATAGCATTTAACAAATCCTTATTAATATCAATTTCATCTACTTCAAAACCTAGTTCGCGGCATTGTATAATAGTTTCTTGAAACTTTGTTAAAATTTCTATTAACTCACTATCATTAGAATCTTTATAATAATCAGGATTACAAATATCTTTAAAGTAAAACAGTTTTTTACCCTTTATATTATTTTCAAGTTGGTCTATATAATTTATATTCTCATCATTTAATGTTGTCATATCATATTTATCTTTACCTTTTAAAATATCTGTTATTATTGCACTATCTTTAACACATCTAGTAAAATATGCTACATGATCTAGGCTTGAAGCAAATGCAAATAACCCATATCTAGAAATTCTTCCATATGTAGGTTTAAATCCAACTACACCACCATAAGCTGCGGGTTTTCTAACTGAATCTCCAGTGTCACTTCCAATAGAAAAAGGCACTATTCCACAAGCAACCGCTGCAGCACTTCCAGCAGATGAACCTCCAATTAATCTCTCCTCACACCACGGGTTTTTAACGGATCCTAAATGGCCTGTAGTTCCTGTTCCTCCCATAGCAAGTTCATCAAGAATAGTCTTTCCAATGAGTACAGCACCATTATCTTTTAGTTTCTTATAAACGGTTGAGTCATACACCGGAATATAGTTTTTAAGTATATTAGAAGATGCCGTTGTTAAAATGCCTGATGTAGAAAAATTATCTTTTAAAGCATAAGGAATGCCCATAATTAAACTATCAGTTTCTATAATATTAAATTTATCAATTATAGTTTCAAATATATTAAATTTATTATTATCAATAATTGCTTTATCTCTAGCTTTATTAAATAGATCTTCTGGAGATGTTTCATTATTTAATAATAGTTTTTTTAAATCTTCAATAGTCATACTCTCATATTTCATCTATTCCACCACCTTTGGTACTTTTACTTGATCGCAATAAGAACTACTAGCATTTTTTAGTACATCATCAATTTCTAATGATTCTTCTACTACATCATTTCTTAGACTTGTTTGGTATGTTACAAATGGGAAAGACATAGGTTCTACTTCTTTAATCCCCTCTATTTTGTTGATTAAATATATTTGTTTTAAAATAGTTTCAAATTCATTTTGAAGCGTTTCATATTCTTCATCATTCATTTTAAACATTAATTTCTTTGCGTAATCTTCTAATTTTTCTTTTTCTATCATAATTATTCTCCTTGTTAAGCAAATAAAAAACGAGTAAATTATCCTAAAAGGACGAATTTACTCGTGGTACCACCTTAATTTGTAATCAATAAAATTAATTACCTCAAATATTTAACGCATATTATACGATATATCTTACTACTATTTCAGATATATAACTCCATAGTGTTCTTCATATTAGTAGTATTACTAACTTACACCAATTGTTAGCTCTCTTTAAATATCTTACTAATATTACTACCTATTTCTTTGTCTTTATATCAATAAGGATATCATAGTTGTCCTATATTGTCAAATTAATAAAATTGTAAAAAAATCATATATATTGTGAAATTAACTGTAGTAATAGTTTATTCTAGTTTCATTTTAATATACTTCTTTAATTCAAAAAGATGACCTACTGACCACCTATATGAAGAAATCTCAATTATATGAGGCAGTTAAAATTTATAGTTCCTCCTCCCACTAGCAAATATTTATCCTAAATTTTTCATTGCCGACAAATAATTATATTTGAATTATAAAACTAGATAATTCTACAATATTATATCATTTTTAAAATAATTGATAAATATGACTTGTACTTCTTTTCGTTCCAAGTTAACATCAACAACGAAAGGAGGGGAAGCGTATGCAAGAATTAAAATATCCTAGTGTAGATGATATAAAAAAAATAATCTCATCATGCCCTGATGAAATTACTATTATCTTTAAAAATAAAAATTTAGATAATACTAATGACTTTACTATTATCTCTATACTTATTAGTGCGAATTATAATTTATTAAATTTAACCCTTAATAATTCTAAATCGCAAAAAGTATTTGGCTTACTTACAACTCCAATAATTGGCTTATTCGTTTTATTCATTTCTAAACACCTCACAATGATTATATATCAAATCTAATTAATTTTATATACTTCATCATATAGTAAAGATAAAATATTTACAATTTCCATATCATATATCTTTTTTGAATACTCAAAAAATAAAATTTCATTTCTTAATTTTGGCAATAAATTTATAATTGCATCTAGTTTTTGATTATTGTTTATGCAAGAACTCCATCTGCCCACATCAAGCCAAGCAAGTTTATCAGCATCTTTTAATATGTTGCCCTCGATAGTTTTAGGTGTCATATTCCATTTGTGAAATGGAACTGCATTAAAACATTTTTCAATAATGGTTTCGTTATATCCTAAATTCATCATTTCTTCTTTTAACATTTCAGCACTAATTTTTTCGTGATTATCTTCTTGTATTGTTCTGCCTACATCATGCCAGTAAGCCGATATTATACAAACTTCTGCATCAAAATCATTATCAATATTATGCATAATATCAATTAAATATTTTATTACATCTTCAATATGATTAGAATTATGTTCAAAATCAGTTATAGTATTCATATATTCTTTTGATTTATCTATTAGTTTTTTATTATCATTTATTATTTTTTCTAACTTAAACTTGCTCATATATTACCTCTTAATTTTAAACTATCTATTACTATTATATCATAACAGCAAAAAAGTGCCTTTTTAAGCACTATTTTAACTTTTTATCGACTGCGAACTCACCTAAATAATAAATGATGTTCGTACATAAAACATTTTGGTGCAGCAAATGTACCCAAAAGAGAACTTTCTATCTCCTTTTCAAGTGAAACAGTTATTTCAATAGTCTTATCACTTATATTAAATACACCGATATATTTGTCATCATATAAGTAAATTCTATTTACAAACACGTTTATTAGTGCCTTTTTATTTATTTCTTTTGTTATATCGGCATTCATTAAACCAGTTAAGAAAAACCTTACTTCTTTTTCGCCTAACATAAAGCGATTTTTTTCTTCCTTATTGATGGCTAATTGAAGTTCTTTATGTTCAACTTCCATCTTGGCTATTTCTTCAAATATAGATTTTTTAACACTTTCAATATCACACATTTTTAAACTATCTATCAAATTTGATTTTTGTTTTTCATTTTTACTCAATAAATTATTAAGTCTTTTTAAATTTGCAGTATCTTGTTGTCTTTCGTTTGCTTCAATAATAGATTTAGTGATTATATCAATACTTTCTTTCGTAAGCATTTCTTTAACCTTTTGGGCTATCTTGTCTTCAATATAATCTTTTCTAACATTTTTCTTATCGCATAATTTTTTTTGTGATTTTTTACAGGAATAATAGTTATATACTTTTTCAGTTCGTGAAGTTCCTGTATAACCTATCATCATATCTTTGCAATAGCCACAAAATAATTTAGTAGTAAGCAAATATTCAAGTTTACCTTTACCCCTAGCAGGGGCTTTTCTATTCTTTAATAACATATCTTGAACTTGATAGAATAAATCATCTTCTATTATTCTAGGAACACCATCAGGAGTTTCTTTACCATCATAAGTATAAATACCAATATATTTTTTATTCAAGAATAATCTACGCAAACTATTTTTGTTAAATTTATTATCTTTAGAAGTTCTAAGATTTTGCTCATTTAAATATTTGATTATTTCAAACATTGTAGATCCATTAGAATACATTTGAAATATCTTTTTTACAATAGGTGCTGTTTCTTCATCAATAGCAAATTTCCATTTAATCTTTTCCTTGCTACTAACTGTGGTTAATCTTTCTGCTTCTTCTAATTTAAAACCTAAAGGGACACTACCACCATTATAATAACACTTCTTTGCATTAACTCCCATACCACGTTTTAACTTTTCACCTAGTTCGGCACTATAATATTCAGCAATAGTTTCAAGCATACCTTCCATTAAAATACCTGAAGCGTCTTCTGATATTTTTTCCATAGAAGATAACACTCTAACGCCATTTTTCTTTAATTCTCTTTTGTATACAGCACTATCATATTTATCTCTAGCAAATCTATCTAATTTATAAACAATAATGGCATTCCAAGTTTTATTTTTATCTTTGCTATCGTCTATCATTCGTAAGAATTCGTCACGATTATCACTTTTACCACTTTTACCTTTATCAATATAATTCTCAATTATATTAAAGTTGTTAAGTTTACAATATTTATTAATTTCATCTAATTGACCTTCAATACTTTGTTCATCTTGACCTGAACCTGGGCTATATCTAGCATAAACAACAACGTCCATTACTCATCATCTCCTTGCTTAAATTTATCTCTAGCACCTACAATTTTTTTATTCATTTCATCAATGAAAACTTTATCAATTATCTCTTTTGCGTTAATTTTTTTTCGTGTTGCTAATTCTAAATCTTTTCCATTAGGCAAATCATCTTTTGTTTTAATTCCATTATTTGTTATAGATAACTCGTGATTACTATCAATATTTAACTGAAAATAATCGTCTATTGCCATTAACACATTTTGCGTATTTTTCTTTTTCCACATTTTAATATTTTTATCATAATCCTTTTGCTGTTCATCATCTTTTATATCAGCATTTACAAATTCAGTTTCATAAGGGTATTCTTCCTGCTCAAGTAAAAAATTGATAGTATCTAATAAAACCCCATTACCAAATTCCTTTAAGTGAATTAAATTTTTAATAGCCTTATCACTTAACCCTGTTGTTTTATTAACTATTTTAATATCATCATAAAAACTTTCGCATTCACTAAAACCTAATAAATAGTCAGCAGAAACCTTTAATTCGTTACATATTTGTATTAACCTTGATAATTCAGGTAACCTATTATCTTTTTCATATTTCGTAATAGTTGTACGGTCAACTATTATTTTTTTTGCCAAATCATCTTGGGAAATAAGCAAATTACTTCTCACATATTCTAGCCTTTTTCCAAAATTGGCGTTCTTATTTGGTTTTTTTATTGGTGTCACATTTTTCATTCTTATCACTCCTAAATGTAGTAAAGTCGCCACGTATATATCTTTTTCTTTATTTTATATTGATTTTATTATTACCTAATGATATATTTTTTGTGTCGCTTATGTCACATTATAAAATATAACGTGACATAAGTCAAGATGAAAGGAAAGATAAAGATGAAAAACGATTTAGTGAAAGAAGCAAAGCAAGAATATTTTAGAAATTGGAGAAAAAACAACAAGGACAAAGTTAAAAAAAGTAACGCTAAATATTGGTTGAAAAAAGCCGAACTATTAAAAACGCAAAAGAAAGAAGGTGCTAATAATGGAAACAAGTGATTTATTAAAGACTGTTACAAAAGTTATTATTGAAATATTTAAAGAATATGGAATAGAAGTAATTGAAGATGATAACGATGACGATAAGTAAAAAACAAGCCGATGATTTTGCTATACATATATTAAGCAATGCTATTAGAACCTATTGTATAGATAACTACATAGAATTTAATGAATTTCAATTAGAACAAAAAGTACCCTATATCTTTACTGATGAAGAATTTTTACAATACGAAAGAGAGATGATAGAATTATGGCTGTTAAAACAATAGAAGAATTAAAATTAAGGTCTAATTGGCTTAACTGGATTTATCGTGAAACTAAAGATGGAAAGCCAACTAAAGTTCCATATTCTCCACTAGGTGGAAAAAGTGGCACAAGTGATGAATATAAACATACTTGGACTGACTTTCAAACTGCAAATAACAAAAATTCTAATGTGGGCATAGTCTTTAGAGATGGGTTATGTGGAATTGATATCGATGAAGGTGCAACTGAAAAAGATACAAAAGAAATTATTGATTTAATGAATTCATATACTGAAAAGAGTCCTAGTGGCAATGGTTACCACATACTTTTTACTTGTGATATTTCTAAAATTCCCTACATAAAAGAAGAATTTGATATAGATACTTGCGAAAACTCATATTTATTAGATGATAATTATTATCAAAAAAATGAATATAAAGATTTAGAATGCTATATTGGTGAAGTTACAAATAGATTTTTTACTTATACAGGGAATGTTGTAAAAGATTTACCTATAAATGACAGAACTGAAGAACTTATGATATTTTTAAACAAATATATGATAAGACCTAAAACAAATAAAACTATATCAATAATTTTGAAATCAAAAAGCAAAGAAAAATTTGAAAAACTATATTTTAAAGGTGATATTAAAGATTATAACAATGATGATAGTTCTGCTGATATGGCTTTATGTAGTCTTCTAGCATTTTTTACAAATGGTAATTTCGAAGAAATAGATGAACTGTTTTCTCAAAGCGCATTATATAGAGAAAAATGGGATCGTTATGATTATAAAAAATTAACTATAAATAAAGCAATAGATTTATGTGGAAATGAGTATTATAAAAGTCCAGGAAGACCAAAAGGCAATGTATCACCAAACAAAAAAGAAGATTTTTCTATTGAGATATTGGAAGAATATCTAAAGGAAAAAAATCTTGTGATTAGATATAATGAGATAACTAAAAATACTGTTATAATTGGCTATGATAAAAAGCATAGCCAAGAACATATTATAGAAAATTTACCTACAATTATTTATAACGATATGAAGAGTTTTTATAACAACTGCAACTTAAATATTATTCGTAATTTTTTAGACGTAATAGAAACTGATAACAGGTATAACCCAGTTTTAGAAAAATTAATGTCATTAACTTGGGACAAAAATGACTACTTTTATGAACTAACTTTAATTTTAAAAATTGATAAATTTAGTGCATTATTACTAAAAAAGTGGTTATGGCAATGTTGTAGTATGTGCCAAAATAATATTGATAAGCCCTTTGGTGCTGATGGTTGTTTAGTTTTATGTGGACCGCAAGGCTATGGCAAAACATTATTAGTTAAATTATTAGGTTTTAATGGTAAATATAGCACTTTAGGTCAATACTTAAATTGTTATAATAGCGATACTATTAGACGTTGTTCCAGTAATTGGATAGTTGAGTTATCAGAAATTGAATCTACATTATGTAGTGGGAATATAGAACTTTTAAAAGCCTTTATAACTAACCCAAACGATAAGTATAGACTTCCATATGCTAGAAAAGATATAGATACAGCAAGGAGAACGTCGCTCATTGGAACTTGTAATAATTTTGAATTCTTGATTGATCCAACAGGAAGCAGAAGATTTTGGACAATACCTTTAGAAGAAAGAATAGATATTGAAAGATTACGTGAATTTAATTTTGAGGGATTATGGGCACAAATGTTTTCCCTACATAAAAAGGATTTACAGGGATTTAGACTAAACCTAGACGAACAAGAACTATTAAAGGAAAGAAATAGCAGCCACGAAAGAACTCTTGCTGCTGAAGATGAAATTATAGATATATTTTCGTTAGAAGGTTCAAATATTATTCAAAAATATGCAAGTGCTTCTTTTTTCAAAGAAAACCATTCTTCATTAAAAAATTATACTCCACAACAAATTGGTAAAGTACTAGATAAACTTGGAATAAAACAAAAATCAAGAAAAGTTAATGGTAAAAGCCAAAGGTTAAGATATTTACCTGTTTATACTACAATGGATTACAAGTAGTTTATAATATAAATATATATAAAATAATAAATAATATAATATATAAAAATAATTATTGTGAAATATTACGTAAAATATGTAACATTGATATATCATAATAGATAGCAATAAAAACTACATAAAATATGTGATATTTACATAGTAATGTTCAAGTATGCTACATATAATATGTAAATTATTTATATTAGTATAAATATAAGTATTTATAGTTTGTGAATAAAAAGTGCAATTATGCTTACATATAATGTGTGATTTATATATACCACTATATATATTGTATACATAGTTTATATATAAAAGTTAAAAAATATTTAGAATAGAGATTATCAATTAAAAGAGTAAAGCATTCAACAACAACACGCTAAAGAAAAAAGAGAGGCTGATTAAAACCCCAGCCCCTTCATTTTAATAAGATAATACGCAAATTATTTAGTGATCCCTAAACATTTATACTCAAAATAATCTAATTTAAATTTTGTTATTCTTCCCACTCTATACATTCAGTAGTTCCTTCTCTTTCTTTATTTCTAAAGAATTCACAATAAGGATTTGAACTTTTTGAACAGTCAACTCGTTCGTAAGTTTTCCATTTAATACACGTTTTTTCATTATTCCAGAGCGCTGAACATAAGAAAAGAATACCTAAAATTAAACCTACTATTGCCATCCACATACCTTTTTGCTTTTCTTTATTTAGAGTAGTTATACCAATTAAACCTAACACCAATGCTATTATAGGTACTATGAAAGTAAAACCTAAAAAAATTGATAATAATCCTATTATAAAAGAAATTACACATATTCCATTAACTTTTTTACCCTTGTTTTTTGTTTTATTATTCATCACAAACAACTCCTTTGGCTTAATTTATATAAAAACAAAAGGAACACATTTACTAGCCGTCCCATTACTTAATCAGTCAATAAAACTGTTTTTAACTGACAAATCAATAATAACATAATATAACAAAATTAGCAATACTTTTTGCAATGCTTACTTATTTTTAATTATGCAATACGATATATATGTACAAAAGGTGGTGCAAAATGGCTTTTCAAATTAGACCAAATAGAAAAGAAACCGAAAACAAAACTATTAGATTTCCTATTCCATTATTAGAAAAAATTGATATTGCTATTAAAGATAACAATGTATCATTTTCAAAATTTGTTATTCAAGCGTGTGAATATGCACTTTCTAATATGGACGATGTAAAAGAAATTTCTAATAAAAAGAATAGCAAGTAAATATTTGCTGTTTTTTTGTGCAAAAGAAAAAGTTATAAGATTAACCCTATAACTCTATTAAAACAGCGAAACCACCTACAAAATAGTGTATATGGTTCGTGTAATGGTCATTTGGTGCAGGTAGAGGGACTTGAACCCCCATGGTTGCCCACTAGATCCTAAGTCTAGCGCGTCTGCCAATTTCGCCATACCTGCAAGTGGTGGGCCCTGTAGGACTTGAACCTACGACCACCCGGTTATGAGCCGGGAGCTCTAACCAACTGAGCTAAAGGCCCTTATGTAACATTATATGCCACTGACTACTTAATATTAACATTATTTATTTTTTTTTGCAATACATTTTAAGAAAAAATATTAATTACTTAGTCACATATAATTTAGTATAATTATAAATATTTATATTTGTGTTTACATAGCATGGTAAATTTGTTATAATTATAGGCGAGTATTTATTACTCCTTGCTAGAAATAGCCGAAACAGACCAAAGGGAGGTGTAGAAAATGAACAAGTATGAAGTTATGGTAATAACAAAAGCTAATCTTGAAGAAAAAGCTCAAGATGCTTTAATTTCTTCATTAGAGGAAGTTTTCAAAAATAGTGGTGCTACTATTGTTGAAACTAACTCTATGGGACAAAAAGAATTTGCATACGAAATTAATCATATGAAACAAGGTGTTTATACTGCTTATGTAGTTGAAGCATCAGCTGATACAATTTCTGAGTTTAAACGTGTATGTAATATTAATGAAGATGTAATTCGTCATTTAATTATTAATTTAGAGAAATAGTTGAGGTAAAAATATGAATAAAGTTATATTAGTTGGACGTTTAGCTAGAGACCCTGATCTTAGATATCCTTCTTCAAATGTGCCAGTTGTTAATTTTACAATTGCAATTGATAGACCATTTACTAATAAAGATGGTGTAAGAGAAGCAGATTTTATAGGTGTTACTGCATTTAGAAATCAAGCTGAAAACATTAAGAAATATGTAGGAAAAGGTTCGTTAGTATCTGTTGAAGGTTCAATCAGAGTTAATAGTTATCAAAAAGATGGTCAAACAGTATATAGTACTAATGTTATTGCTGAAAATGTTAGATTCTTATCAACTAATAGACCAACAAATTCTAATGGACATGAAATGAGTAATAATACTAATAATGTTACACAAAATTCAAATCCAAGTAATCAAGAAAGTTCTTTCAATATAGATAATGATCCATATGCAAATTTTGGAAATAATGTTGAAATAACTGATGATTTACCATTTAATTAAGGAGGAAAAAGTAATGGCTTTTATACCAAGAAAATCACGTAAAAAGAAATGTCCATTATGCGAAGGTAAAACTTTTACATATAAAGACGCAGAATTAATTAGACGTTTTTATATGACTGAAAAAGGTAAAATCGCATCAAGACGTTCTACTGGAGCTTGTGCTAAACATCAAAGAGAAATAGCTCATCAAGTTAAATTAGCTCGTTTTATGGCTTTTGTTCCATACGTAGGGAAATAAAAATCTTAAAAGTAAATAATTATATTGACATATATAATATAATATAATATAATTATTTATGTGATGGGGTGTTAGCTCAGCTGGCTAGAGCACCTGCCTTGCACGCAGGGGGTCAGGAGTTCGAATCTCCTACGCTCCACCAATTGACCATTAAGCGAACTTTTTACTACTTTGTAGGTGGGTTTGTTATGATAATAAATTTAGAATAAGTGCTTTAGTTAAGGCACTTTTCTTATGTCTTGTGTTATAATTGTATTAATTAAGTGGGGTGTTATTATGCAAAAGTTTAGAGATTATATTTATGTTGATGATGATAGAATAAAATCTTATATAAATCAAATACCTGAATTTCATAAAATAGAAATATCAAATAGTTATGAAAGAGATACAAAAGTTGATGGTGGTGTTGATTTGAAATTAGTTAAAACAGGTACAGAGTTAAGTGAAAAAAATACAACTAACTATACAACTAGTATGAATGATTTAGAAAGAATGGTAACATGGTCTTTAAATGATAAAAATGCTATTTATTTTGATAATTGTATAAAATTAGAAAACTCTGATAAAGATAAAATGATTATATTAGAAGGAACTATGAAAATGCCTAAAATGGTGGAAAACATAGAAACTATACAAGCATTAAGAAGTAATACTGCATTATTTTCAATGATACCTAATTTTGAAAATGAAGATGATATGAAAACACTATCACTTATGAAAGATAGCGATAATATTCCTATACTACTTGAAGTGGATTCAGATTATATTGTAAGTTGTTCAGTAAAAAGAACTTTAACTAGTGGTACTAATGACTTTTTAGATAGTCTAGATGAAACGATAACTATTATTGGTAAGATTGATAGGGTTTATAATATTGAAGATAAAGTAGAAATCTATGATATGGGTAAAGAAGTTTTAAAACTAAATAGAACAATTAGAAGGTCTTTAAATGATGAAGATTTGAAAAATATGATTGTTACAGAAGATGCTCCTTTAATTAAGGTTATTCCAATTATTATATATAAATAAATTATGGTGTATAAAAACTAACTATTTCAAATTGATTTTAGTTAGTTTTTTGTTTAGTCGTCAATAACACATTTTAAAGTTAAAGTATCGTCAAATTGTTCTTATTCTAATTCAAACAATTTATTATTTACAGACTCTAATACTTTTTTATAATCAAATAAATTATTATTTTTCTTAAATATTATATCATCTCCATTCAATGATATAAGTATATTTTCTTTTATACTAATTGAAAGTATATCTCTAAACTCTTTTGGTATTGTTACTCTTCCAAGTTCATCACATTTCCTAATAAGTAATTTGTTATTATCAATTATTTCAATTTTTGTTGGTTTAGTTGATTTTATAATAATATTATATTTATTTTTTTAAGATTTTTATTGAATTTTTTATATAAACTTCTTATTCATTTAAGCAAAATTACTAAAAAACAAGGCTATACTATTACTATTGAAAAAAAATAAGTAATATTATATATCATGCTTAAATCATTAAAATAATGGTATAAATGAAATATGATAGAATTATTTTAGTTATGATTGTTTTAATGCAGTGGCTCTTAGTTCGTAATGTCAACTACTAGGGCACCATTTTGCATTTACAACTGGTTTATCAACGATTTTAGTGTTTCAACATGGATTATCACTTATTTTTAGCATTTTATTTGAATAAAATGCTAACTTCAAAATTAAATTCTCGATATTCTTTCAAACGAGAATTTATTATTATGAAAACTGTTTTAGGACAGTTTTTTGATATTTTCAGAAATTTAATTAAGAATTATATAAAATATTAAAATTATTTAGTAGTACCTAACACATAATATTCATTTATTAATCAATAGATTTGTCACTTAATTACCACTTAAAATTTATTAACTATATGATATTTATAACAAATTATTAAAAAATTATATAGTTTGATTGCATTTCTTTTAATTAAAAGTTATTATATAACATTATAAATATTTAATTAATAATTTTAGGGAGTATTATATGAAGAAAAAATTAAATTTATTAATTATGGTAATTGTAGTTTTATTATTATCGACATCTAATATATATGCAATTGATGAAAAGAATTATAAAATTAATGAACCTATAAATAAAGAAACTATCATAATTAAGAGTTATGGTACGACTACATATTTAAATAATATAGGTACAAATAGAGGAAATTTGCATACTCGTGAAGTCATTCCATATACTCTAAAAGCAGGTGAAACAATAACATTAAAACAAATAAAAGAAGTTAGTAGTGTTGATTTTGTTGCAGAATTAAAAAGTGGATTTCAGGCTAACGATGTATCAGCAACTGTAAAAAAGGATGGAAGCAAGATAGGTTTAACTGCATTAGATGAAAGTGTTATATATATTAGAGTTCCTCGTAGTAATTATAAAGATGTTACTATTGAATATTCTATTACTAAAGCTACTTCCTTACCAATATTTATTCAAAATGAAACTAATGAAAAAGACTTTTTTGAACAGTGGGATTTTTTGAAAACTAAAAATGCTGTTATAGGTAATGAAGTAGTATTATTACAAATTCCTGAAATGAATAAAGAATATTTAAGAGATTTAAAAGTACAAAATAATTTTAATAACATAAATCATGTACTTCAATATTACCGTGAAATGATAGATTTTTATGATTATTCTTATGGTTTAGATGGTAGTACATATTATAATGAAAATCCTTCGCAAAGATATTTAGCAGTTCCAGAACTTCGTAACACGGGTGCCGTTGGAATCTACGAAACACATATTGTAAGAGCCTTTGGATCATTACGTGGTATGAGAGTTATGCTAGATGATGCGTGGCTTTCTAAGCATGAATTTGCTCATGGATATCAAGGGCATATGATGGATAATGATGTAAGTGTTAGAGAAATTTGGAATAATATACCAAGTCATTATTATGCAATGATTACTAATTCAAATAATACTTCATATAGAATAAATTACACACAAAATTTAAAAGCTGATAATCAAAAGAACGTTTATGAAAAATCAGTACAGATTAGAAAAGGTAATGCAAATACGGCATATAATTTAGAATTTTTTAGAGAAATATTTGATCAATTTGGAATAGAAGTATTTGTAAAATTTAATCAAGATTATAGAAAATTAGGATTAACTGGAGAACATAGTAATAAAAGTAATACAAATAGATTTGCAGAATATTTTTCAAAGCATGCAACTGTTGATTTAGTACCTTATTTTTTAAGTTATGGTTTTAATGTAGATAATGAAGTTATGGAAAATAATTCTTATCTACCAAAAGCTTATTATTTAGTAGAACTTGTAAATAATCAAGAAAAAATTAACTATATAATGGAAAAATACAATTTAGTTACAAAATATTCATTAGTAGATACTAGTATTTTTTCAACAGATCCAAATTTATCAAGTTTAAAAGGTAATTTAACAATCAATGTTAATATTGATGATGATAAAGAGCTTATTGGTAAACAAATGATGATTAAAAATGGTAAGCTTGAATATTATGCTGAAATTAAAAATGGTAAAGCAATATTCACTAATATTTCAGTTGGAACATATGAAATATTTCCACCACTAACAAATAATGGATTATACAAAAAAGAATTAAACTATTATATGAATATTTCTGAAAATAGTAATGCTACTACTGATGTTTCATACAATGAAATTAAAGATAATTACGCAAATCTTAATTATGACTTTATTATATATAGTGATTATTACACAACTTTGATTTCAAATTTAAAATTTATAAGTGATAATAACTATCAATATACTGTAAATGTTCTTGGGGGGAGATCTAATTCAGGGGCAAATACGCTTTATGGTTATTTAAAAGTTTATGATGATAAAGATAATATATTAATTGATCATGAATTTTTTAATAGAACACCTTCAGTTTCATCTACACAAACAATTACACTAAAAAAAGGTTATAAAATTTATTTGTATAGAGCAAACAGATTAAATAGAAGAAAATTTACTAATACTTTAACAAATATGGATTTTTATGATACTGTTAATCCATTAATAATTTTTACAATAGGTGATAAAGGAATAGAGTGTGATATTTGCGAAGATTCTTCAAAAACAGCATTGCAATTTTTAGAATCTAGTTCTTATGAAAAACTTGAAAATAGTAATCAATATTTTAATTCAATAAATAGAATTTATTTTTCTAGTGCTTTAAACTACCTAAATGAAGATGATAAAAAAACTTTTTTTGATAATCATGCCAAAGGTGTTCAATACTTTAGAATGAATAATCCTGAAATTTCTTTGAAACAAAATATTATTGAAATAAAAATTGGACAACAAATAAATTATAATAATTATGTATCTGCAAATGATATAGAAGACGGCGATTTAAGTAATAAAATAACTTTTGATACTTCATTAGTAGATGTTTCTAAAGAAGGATTATATTCTGTAAGTATCCGTGTTGAAGATAGGGACCACAATTATTCTACTGATTCTATAATTGTTAATGTTACTAAACAAGAGAATAACTCAAATATTATTGATGGTAATGATGAAAATGATGTAGTAGATAAAGATAATGATTCTCAAAATATTGAAAAACCAATCAACGAAACTAATAAAGATGATTCAAACACTGAAAAAGAGAATAACGACGAGCTTGATAATAAAGACAATTCAAACACTGAAAAAGAGAATAACAATAAGCTTGATAATAAAGACAATTTAGACCTAGATAATAAAGATAAGAATGATATTAATTCTAAACCTTTTAAAAATAATATAGATTATAATAGTTATATACTTATATGTTTATTACAAAAATTAGTATTCATTTTTATAAAATTGTTTATTATACCCAAATATTTTAAAAAAGGATTAAAAAATAAATGATTTGATTTTTTGAAAACTTTTGAATAATTAGTAATTAAAACAACAAATAATAAATATTTATTTTGTTAGAAAGAAAATAGGAATAAAATATAAAATTTAGTATATAACATATAAGTGTAATACAAAATGTTATTTATAATTAGTAAAAAATATGATAATATAAAAATAGAAAAAAACCTAAAATTATTAAACTAATTTATTATGTAAAAATTGTTCAGGCATACTCTATTTGAAATATTTTAGAAAGGTTATGATTATTATGATAAATCGAAGAGTCAAAGTTTTTATAATTTGTGCTGTTTTTATGTCGCCTATTATTTTTATAGCTGCATTGTATATAAATAATAATTATATTAATCAAAATATTAATAAAGATGATAATGATAAATTATTTAAAGAAGATAGTGATACTAATGAAAATAATAAAGATGATAACAATGAAAACTTAGAAATTATTAATAAAGATGATAATGATAGTTCATTAAATGATAAATTAGATGAAACCCTTGATAATTCAAATAGTAACATAACTACTCCAGATCAACTTGATGACGAGAAAAATGAAGATTTAATATTTGATAAAGAAAATAACGAGAAAAATGAAATTTCTACTGATGAAATTAGTGAAACTTATGAAGTTGTTTTAGGTTTTGAAAATTTCGATATTAATCAATCACTTAGTAGAAATGCATTGAATTTACTTGATGTTAAAACTAGTAATTGGGATAATGGATTATCTACTAGGACTAAAATAATAAATGATGATGATAATAAAGTACTTCAAGTTTACTATCCTGAGAATAAATTTGGTCCAATTGATACAGGTATGCAAGTTGAATTTACTTTAGATAAAAACAATGAATATTATATGTCCTATGATTTTAAATTTGATTCAAATTTTAGTTTTGGTAGTGATTCTAAAGGTGGTAAATTACCTGGAATTACAGGTGGTTCTAGATGTGGAAATGATTTTAAATGTGATGGAACAGATGGTTTTTCTGCAAGATTTATGTGGAAAAAAGAAGGTTTAGGAGAACTTTATTTATATCATGTTGATATGAAGCATACATACGGTGATGATATTGCATTTATAAATAATAAAAATCAAATACAATTTACTCGTAATAAATGGTATAATATTAAAGAATATGTGAAAATAAATACGGAATCTAATGAATATGATGGTATAATTAAAGTATGGATTGACGATATTTTAGTAGTTAATATTAATAATGTTAGACTTACTACAAATGGTGATTTAATTGATACATTTTATTTTTCTACATTTCACGGAGGAAACAATTTACTTTGGACTCCAGAAAATGATTCATATATGTATTATGACAATATAAAAGTTTCTAAAACAAATTTTTAAAATAGGAGATATTTATGTATATTATAATTCCAATAATAGTATTATTTAGTACACAATTAATTAAATTTACAATTGAAAGTTTTAAGAATAAAAAAGTGATGCTTAAAAGGCTTTTTAATGGAAGTGGGGGAATGCCTAGTTCACATAGTTCTTTTATTACCTCAATAACAACTTTAATTTTCTTAACAGAAGGTGGACATTCACCGATATTTGGTCTTGCTTTGATTTTTTCTTTAATAGTATTATATGATGCTATTAACGTAAGATTTCAAAGTGGCCTTCACGGAAAGCATATAAATAAATTATATTCTGATTATTATAAACAAGAAATTAAGCTTAAAGAAATTTTAGGCCATAATTCTTTTGAGATAATCGTTGGGACATTATATGGTATACTTATAACTTCTTTTATTTATTTTAGTTTTTTATAAAAAACTATTGATTTTGAATTTAAAATCATGTATATTTATATATGTGAGAAACACATGGGCTTGTAGCTCAGCTGGTTAGAGCGCACGTCTGATAAGCGTGAGGTCGCAGGTTCAAGTCCTGCCAAGCCCACCATTTGTTTTTAAGAAATTTTACATATGCCAATCTTATGATTGGTTTTTATTTAAAAAAATTAAAAATTATATTTATATGGTTGTAATATTAAATAATGTTTGATATAATCATTTTGTTGAGATAAATTGCATCTTAATTGCCTTAATAGCTCAGTTGGTTAGAGCACTTGACTGTTAATCAAGGGGTCCTAGGTTCAAGTCCTAGTTAGGGCGCCAATTATTTTGGCTCGTTGGTGAAGTGGCTTAACAC
>JBKDZI010000038.1:0-17621 GCA_047971215.1 Bacilli bacterium
ATCGTGTTTATATATAGATATATCAATGCCAATATATATGATATTAAACACCTACTTGATTAGTTTTTTGCACTGGTTTATTGGCCACATGAAATTTATTTATGTATTCTCGTAATATAAAACATCTAGTGTTAACTAACTGATCAACAATCAAAATAAAAACTGTGGTTAGAGTCTTCTTAAACAGTCAAGCTGTATAATTATAACAAATTTGTTATAATATACAAATTTTATAGAAAGGAATAATCAGTTGGAATACTTCATATTCCCTAATACTGATTATACGAGGAAATTATGTATGATTGTTTAATAATTGGAGCAGGTCCAGCAGGTTTAACAGCAGCTTTATATGCTGCTCGAGCAAATAAAAAAGTTTTAGTTATTGAAAAAAATAGTTATGGTGGACAAATTATAAATACTACTGAAATAGAAAATTATCCAGGTATTGAAAAAATTTCAGGGTTTGATTTTGCTACCAATTTATATAATCAAGTTAAAAATTATAATGTTGATATAAAGTTTGAAACTGTTTTAAGTATTGATAAAAATAAAACAGTTACTACAAATAAAAATGTTTATGAAGCAAAGTCAATAGTTATTGCAACAGGAGTTCAAAATAGAAAACTTGAACTAGAAAATGAAAGAAAATTGATAGGTCGAGGAATATCTTTTTGTGCTTTATGTGATGGTAATTTTTATAAAGATAAAACTGTTGCAGTAGTTGGTGGTGGTAATACTGCTGTTGAAGATGCTATTTATTTATCTAATGTTGCAAAAAAGGTTTATTTAATTCATAGAAACGAAAATTTTAAATGTGAAAATAGATATTTGCAGGAAGCTAAAAATATTGATAATGTTGAAATTATTACTAATGCTAATGTTGAATTTATTAACGGTAAAGATTTTTTAGAAAATATTGATATAAAAATTAATAATGAAAATATACATAATTTGGAAATTGATGGACTTTTCATAGCAATAGGACAAGTTCCAAATAATAAAATATTTAAAAATGTAATAAATATTGATAAAAAAGGATATATAATTTCAGATGAAAATCTTGAAACTAATATTAAAGGTATTTTTGTTGCAGGAGATACAAGAGTTAAAAAATATAGACAACTTACAACAGCTACATCAGATGGAACTATTGCTGTTAGTAATGCTATTAATGGGATAGATTAATTTATGAAAAAAGATGATTGATTAAAACTAGAAAATCAATTATGTTTTCCTTTATATGCTTGTTCAAAAGAAATAATTAAAAAATATAATCCTTTTTTAAAAGAAATTAAACTCACATATACTCAATATATTACTATGATGATTATGTGGGAATATAAGAGTATTAATTCTAAAAATCTTAGAAATAAACTATTTTTAGATTCTGGAACATTGACTCCACTTCTTAGGAAATTGGAAGTTAAAGGATATATAAAAAGAAAACGTAGTTTAGAAGATGAAAGAAATCTTATTGTAACAATTACAACCAAAGGAATAAAATTAAGAGATCAAGCTAAAAATATACCAGAAAAAATTTCTAATTGTATTAATTTATCAGATGAAGAAAGTCTTAAACTTTATGAACTTTTATATAAAATATGGAAATTTTATGATATATAAAAACACATCTTTTAAATTTAGATGTGTTTTTTTATTTTATTTATAATATTAGATTGATTTATATATGCTAATTTGTCCAATTTCCATATTTTTATAAATTCTAATTGGAACAGATGCTTTAATTGTTAGTTTTAACCTACCTTTAAAATTACGTTCAATTAATCCTGTATCTAGATGTACATAAATACCAAGTCTACCAATTGAACTTCTTCCATCTACTTCAAATAAATATTGACCACTTTTAAAAAATTCATTTGTATAAGCAATATAAACTTCATTTTGCTGTAAAACAAATCCTTCTTCTGGTATAACTTGTTTAACAAGATTATTTTGTTTTTTTGAGTCTAAATAGTAATTTTCATAAGTAAAAATTTCATCACTTAAAGTAAAATTATAACTATTAGGATTAATATTTTCTTTTATAAATGGTTTTATTTTTATTTTCTTTTCTTCAACTAATTTTAAAATTTCATCTCCTGATAACATATAACACCTACTCAAAGTCCTTATGCATCATACTAGTTTTAGTGTTAATTTGATTTTGGTATTTACCATTATAGTAAATGCTTTGATTTCCAATTATAGGGATATAGCATATTTGTCCAATTTTCATATTTTTATAAATTCTAACTGGTCTTGCACATGTTATTTCTAATGTCCAAGTTCCACAAAAACCATTATCTCCAAATCCTGCAGTAATATGAATACAAATACCTAAAGTAGCAAGGCTAAGTCTACCATGAAGAAGTGGAACAAAACTTCTAGTTTCAGTATATTCAACTGTTCTAGCTAAATATACTTCTCCTGGCATAAGTGTAAAACCTTCCTTTGGAATTGTTAAAGTTTCATATTCGTTAACCTTTCTTGAATCGAGAGTTTTATTTTTATAAACAATGATTTCATCAGTCATATGAACACTATAACTATTGGGTTTTAAATTTTCTTTATTAAATGGTTTAATAACAATATTTCCATTTTCAATGTTTTTTAAAATTTCATCATTTGATAACATAAATTATTCTCCTTCATTAAATAAATTCCAATGTCTTTCTTTTGGTAAATTGATTGCAAATTCCATTTTTTCTTTTAAAGTTGGATGTGTAAAACTTAAGCTAGTAGCACAAAGTCCAAGTTTATAATTTTTAGAACCACTATTTCCATATTTATAATCTCCAAAAAGTGGATATCCAAGATTTGCAAATTGACATCTTATTTGATGAAATCTTCCTGTTTCTAAATCAATTTCAACTAAAGTGTAACTATTTTTATTAGCAATTATTTTATAAGATAATGATGCAAGTTTACCTTTATTTTTATTAGTTACATATGCTTTTTTATTTTTTTCATCTTTTATTAAATAATTACTAATAGTTCCATTTTTAATTAATTTACCACAAAGCACTCCATGATATCCTTTATTAAATTTTTTATTTTTAATTTGATTAGATAATCTATTTGCAGCTTTACTAGTTTTAGCAAAAACCATAATTCCACTAACATTTCTATCAAGTCTGTGAACTAATCCTAAATATACATTACCTGGTTTGAAGTACTTTTCTTTAATATAATTTTTAACAATATTAACCATGTCTATATCTTTTGTATAATCTTCTTGGGATAAAATACCACTAGGTTTAAATACCACAATAATGTGATTATCTTCAAATAAAATATTAAGTTTCATTATAAATTCTTCCGGTTATACCACATGGAAGTAAAATATTTCCATTTGAAACAGGCAAACAAAGTTCATCAACTAAAATATTGTAATTTGGATATTTTTTTAAAATAACTTTAGATAAAATATTTTTAAGTGATAAACAAGTAAATCCAACAGTATAACAATTTATTGTGAAAAACAGCGGGTTATCTGATAAAAGATTACTTGCTTTTAAAATAAGTTCATATAATTTTTCTTCTAATTTAAATAATTCTCCATTAGGGCCTCTTCCATAACTAGGTGGATCCATAATAATTCCATCGTATTTATTACCACGTCGAATTTCTCTTTCAATAAATTTAATACAATCTTCTGTAATAAATCTAATATTATTATTTTGTAAATTTGATAGATTCATATTTTCTTTTGCCCAATTATTCATACCCTTAGCAGCATCAACATGGACAACTTCACTAGCTCCTGCATTACTACAAGCCATAGTAGCACCGCCAGTATAAGCAAATAAATTTAATATTTTAATGTTTTTTTTATTACTTTTTTCTATACATTTTCTATAAAAATCCCAATTGGCTGCTTGTTCGGGAAAAAGGCCGGTATGCTTAAAATCAGTTGGAGCTACTTTAAATGTTAAATTTTCATAATTTACTGTCCAAAAATTAGGTATTTTCTTTTTATATTCCCAGTAACCTCCACCTTTATTATTACGATGATAAAATGCATGAATATTATGCCATAAATTTTCATTACTTATAGGCCATAAATTCCAAGGATCAGGTCTTCTTAAAACTATATTTTTCCAACGTTCTAGTTTTTCACCGTTACCAAGGTCAATACATTCATAATCTTTCCATTCATCTGCTATTATTGCCATAAAAATGCCTCCAGTAAAATTATACCACATATGTATAAAAATTTCTAAAATTATGTTAAACTATTTATAAGTAGGTGATTTTATGGATGATAAAATGATAATTTTTTTAGAAAATGTTAAAAAAGATAAAAATTTTCTTAAAAATAATAATAAAGAAATTTTAAGTATTATAAAAGAAAATAATGTTTTTTCTTTTAAAATTAAACAATTTATAGATGAAATATTTAAAATTGATGGTAAATTATTAAATTATTTTCCAGAAGAAATAAAATTTGAACATTCTGAATATGTTTTAATGCAAGGTACATTAAAAAATGCTGCTGAAAATTTAACTAATAATAAAAAGTTAGTTTTAGAAATTTTAGAAAAAGCACCAGAAGATATTCAATATGTTAGTGAAAATCTTAAAAATGATTTTGATATTGCAAAATTAATAGCTAAAAAAAATAAAGATTTATTAATTGAGTGCTCAGTAGAAATGCAAGATATGATGCATATTATTACTAATTCAAATAATCAAAGTATGTTTGCTAGTATACCAAATACAGTTTTATTTTTAGATGATGAAAGATGTAAAAAATTAATTAAACAAAGTGTTTCAAATGTAGGTTTTGTTACTAATGATATTGCAAAACATTTTAAAATAATCTTTGATGAAAATTTAAATATTAGAAATATCGTTATAATGGTAAATGGTAGAATTAAAAATATTGGTTTAACAAAAACTTTAAGTAATGAAGCAACATTTTATGATAATGTAGAAGATGATATAATAATTCAAGAAGAGTTTGTTTCTGTTTTTAGATTAATTTATGCATATATTAATGAATGTAATTATAGTCAAACCATGAAGAACAATTTATTAATACAGTTGCAAAATTTTGAACTAGCAACTTCTAAAAGTCATAATTTAAGAAATTTACGTGAATATGAGGCCATGAAGAATATGGCATCAAATAATCGTAAAAAAGTATTAAATGAAAATAATAATAAGAATGAAAAAATATTAAATAAAACTTATGAATATTAATATAATTCTTCAATTCGCAAAGTAGAATATTGTGAATAATTATAAAACTATTTATCATAATAATTAATATAAAAACACTATATAGTTAGTATAGTGTTTACGAGAGCCTACTGGGTAATTATACATTTATTTACACTTGCACTAATAACTTACTTACTAGCTTTTTGCAACTCTATGCTATAATTATCATGTAATAATAATAGAACTCTTCTATAGTTATTATTTAATAGGTTTGGACTAATTAGTTTTAATTAGTCTTTTTTAATGCTTCATGTCTTTTGGTGGATGAGGGTCGTTACCGTACGAGTCCTTATCTCTTATTCTTCCATTAGTACCATGTATAACAAGTTCAGTTTCTTGATTTTTCGCTATACCTCTACCAAAATCAATTGCTTGTTTTTGTGTATCGAATATTTTTGTTGCTTTGCTATTACCTGCACCTTTAACTTGCCAACTACCGTTGCCATTTGGAGTTACATGTTGATTTTTACCCATAATATCACCTCCAATCTTTTTTTAAGAAGAGGTTACTATTATTTAGGTTCTCGTGTATATTTTACTTTATATACGATTAAAAGTCAAATGAAAAAGTAAACGTTCGTTCATTATATGAATAGCAAAAATTTATAATAAAACTTAGCAAAAGCTAGGTTTTTTTGTGGCTGAATTTAAAAATATCAAAGAAAGAAAGGAAAGAATATTTATGAAAACAAAATTAATGAAATATCGTTCAGGGGGGCACCCAGCTCAATAAAAAGAGACTTCCAGAGATTGGAGGTCATCTAAATGCCAAGTTTTAGTGGATATTTAACTGATAAAAATGGTAATACAATTTTGCCAGCAGCATCTAGTGTTGATTGGAAAGATGTCACTAATAAACCAGATATATATCCTGTTGGAGCAATTTATATATCAGTAGATGCAACTAATCCATCAGATATCTTTGGAGGTACTTGGGAATTGATACATAAAATTAGTATTGATACATACAGACAAACATCTTCTGGTTCTATATTTACTCCTAACGCAAATGCTAGTAGTTATACTATCTCTTATACATTATGTAATAATATATTAAGAATAAGACTTGGTATAGTCAATGCAACAGAAATAAATGATAATGCTATTGAATTTGGTACAATAAACTTAAATGAATTAGGTGTTTCTAGTTTAACATATTACAATAGAAATGCAGCAACCTCGGACACAAATAATGGTATAGCATATCTTCAAATATCGGATACAGGAGTTGTTACCACTTATGATTATTTAACTAGAGCAGGTGGAGTATTACCAATAGGAAGTAATCCATTATTTGATGGAACTTTTCCTATAAGATATGATAGGTTATTAGATAGTTATTGTAAAGAATGGCACTGGAAAAGGATAGCATGAAAAAACCACTATTCATCAAGTGGTTCAAATAAATCTCTAACATCTATCTTTAAAACTTCAGAAAATTTCCAAATCGTACCTAAACTAAATGTTTGTCTATAATTTGGGCTTTCAATATTCATTATAAAGCCTTCACTATAATTGCATTCCATAGCAAGTTTAGTAATGGTAAAGTTTTTGAATTTACGTTGCTTTTTAAGGTTTTGACCAACGAGAAAATATACGTAATTTTCATCTTTTTTATTCATTAATTGGCACCGCCTTCCATCTATATACATTTTCTCACTTGCTGGGTGAAATATTTTCACTCATTCGGTGAGATTGTGATATAATAGATGTGAAAGGAGTTTGAAGTTATGGCATTAGTAAAATGTAGCGAATGTGGAAAAGAAGTCTCATCAAATGCAACTACCTGTCCTAATTGTGGAAATCCTATTAATACAGCAGTTAAATGTCCTAATTGTGGAAGTACTAACATCAGGCCTATTAGTAATGTTAGTAAGGTTATGTCTACCGTTATGTGGGGAGGACTTGCTGCTCATAAGATTTTGAGCAAAAATGAATGCCTTAGTTGTAAGCATAAGTTTTAGGAGGCAATTTAATTGGCAAAAAGGTGTAAAAAATGTGGTGCATTCTATCCAGATGATATGACTCATTGTCCTACCTGCAACGATAATGGAACAACAACTAATAATAAAAGTACATCAAACACAATACCTATGATATTATCATTTTTAATAGTTGGTGCATTCTTTTTATTTATTGGATTAGGTGGTTGTGAAAGTGAACCAACACAAGAAGATTTGAATAATGCTGGAAAATGGCGTCAATGTAGTGAACGCTCTGATACATTCTACAAATGTGAGTGGAACCATCGTGAAGACAGATGCACTTGTAAAGAAAGATGATGTGAGGATTATATCAAAGTAATCCTCTTCTTTTTACGTTTTATCAAAGATGCCCCCAAACCTCTTTTTAACGTTATCTTCACATGAGGAGTAAATATTTGCAAACTCAATAATACTTAAAACACAAAATTCGTCATCTGCATAAACGACTAAGTATGGCATCGACTTTGATTGGTAATTTTTCAAGATTATTGGTAGTGATTTATGAGAATACTGCTCTCCCTCAGGATATAATGTATAAATTTGAAAAAACAAGTAACCGAATAAAACCATAATAACATGTAATGCAATCATATTTAGTTTAGTGCTTTTAAAATCTTCTAACATCCAAAAATCTTTAAGTTGACGATAGTCTTCTTCAATCTCTGGTCGAAGCTCATAAGTTAATAGGATTTGTTTTGCACTAACAGAAGTGTCGGTAGTAATAAAAACAAAATAGTTATCTGACTCAGTATCCCAAGCAACACACGCATTAAAGTCCACATCTTCTTTAGGTCTATCACTTTGCCAAAGTGGGCCTAATTCAGTTACAAAGGTAATCTTATGATTAGAACGACTAGGATGAGGCTCCCATTTATTTTCTTCTTTGGCAGCACTTACTGCTATTTGATAAGCTACCATGTGAGATTTTAAGGGAATATAAGTATCAACTCGTCGCTCTCTTTTAAGAAAGTTCATGATGTCTCTATCAATAAAACCTCTATCCTCAATAAGGATATCTCCAGGATTAAATACTTTCGTATTACGCACCATGTCTTTGCTTAGAGTTAAGTCGTGGACGTTCATACCACTAAAGCATATGTCTTCAATTATTCCTGTGTCATCAACAAGTCCTCTGATAGTAGCAAGTTTATAACCTCTGTCGTAGTTACCATACTTATTTGTTGTATATGTAGCACCTTCAAAATTTTCATTATCAATGTTAACTGACAATTCTGTACAGTCGAGAATATGAATATTAGGGGTAATATCTAGTTTAGGCATAATATAATTCTGAACAGTATTATTATATGATGCAAAAAGTTCTTCCTCGTTATATTTACCAAAAAGAAATCTAAGGCTGCTTTCTGTCATCATGCTATCTTTTAAATTGCCATTTGTATCGACAATGTTGTAACCCAACTTTGCTAAGACTCTATGGTCGGTACTAGCATATGGTATATCAGAAAGACTGGTTTTAGTTTTCATTTTAGCAGCAATAGATAAAGCCATTACTAAATTGAATGGTATTGTGGTATTATGCGCTCTCTTGTCTTCGATAGAATTAGTTAGGCAGTTAAGAATATCATTTTCACTCATGTATAGCATAATATCGTCTACAAGATTAGATGTACTCGTCATTATGTTGTCAAATCTGTTTTAACGTATTTTATTTATAACAGACTCTTGGTTTTGTTTACATATTTTAATCATTAAATCCCCCTTGAATTATAAATATCTCTAAAGTGTTTATTTTTAGGCTATATTATAGTATAATTGGGATATAAAATCAATGAAACCGAGGGAGGTTTGTTATGAGAACTATTAGAAAAGGTGTTTTTGGCACCACATCAGATATAAACACATATACCGATATTGATATTGGCATACGATTAAGAGATGAAAGAAAGAAAAATAGATATACGATAGAACAACTAGCAAGAGAGTTGGAAACAAAAAAAGAAACGATACAAGCTTGGGAAGATAGTTTGACACTCCCAGCCGATAGATTTGTTAAAAAGATGGCTAAACTTTATAATGTTACAGAAGATTACTTACTAGGTTTAGATAAGTAATTTTTTATTTGTCAAGAAAAAATCTACTTTGCGAATTGCAGAATATAATTAAATAGTCTTGATTTTGCGTTATAAATATGATAAATTGAAACTAAATTAGCTAGTGATAAAAAAGTAGTAATTTTTATAGAATTTTCAGAAAAGAAGTGGTAGATGAAAACTTCTAATTCTAAATTAATGAACTTATTTTTTGAAGTTAATCGCTTAAGAGCGTTAAAACTATAAAGATAACATAAGTTAAAAAAGGTGGTACCGTGATTTTAATCGCCCTTTGGTATACCTTTTTTGTATTTTAAGGAGGAAATTATGTACGATTTTAAAAAAATTGAACAAAAATGGCAAAAGTTTTATTCTGATAGTAAAGTGTTTGAAGTAAGTTTAGATAGTAACAAACCTAAATATTATGTATTAACTGAATTTCCATACCCTTCTGGAGAAGGTTTACATGTTGGTCATCCTCGTGGATATACTGCAATGGATGTTGTTGCTCGTAAAAAACGTATGGATGGATTTAATGTATTATTTCCTATGGGATGGGATGCTTTTGGTCTTCCTGCAGAAAATTATGCAATTAAAAATAAAATTCATCCAAAAGAAGCAGTAAAAAGAAATATTAAAATATTTAAAGATCAATTGCTTAAACTTGGATTAAGTTATGATTGGAGTCGTGAAATTTCAACAACGGATCCAAAATATTATATATGGTCACAATGGCAATTTTTAAAATTTTATGAACATGGAATGGCTTATAAAGCCAAAACCCCTATAAATTTTTGTCCTAATTGTAAAGTTGGTCTATCTAATGAAGATTCAGCTGGTGGTAAATGTGATAGATGTGATAGTGATGTAATTCAAGTAGAAAAAGAGCAGTGGATGCTTAAAATGAAAAGTTATGCAGATAAACTACTTGATGGCTTAAAAGAAACAAAATTTTTAGATAGAATTAAATTAGGACAAAAAAATTGGATTGGAAAAAGTAGTGGTGCAAATATTGATTTTGAGTTATCTATTAAAGATGAAAAAATAACAGTATTTACAACACGTGTTGATACAATTTATGGAGTAACGTTTTTAGTAATGGCTCCAGAACATCCTTTAATCAAAAAATATAAACATTTAATTTCTAATTATGATGAAGTTTCATTATATATTGAAACAAGTAAAAATAAAACAGAATTTGAACGTGTTAATATGACCAAAGATAAAACTGGTGTTAAAATAGAAGGTATTACTGCCTTAAATCCTGTAAGTGGAGAAATTTTACCAATATTTTTATCAGATTACGTAGTTATGGGATATGGTAGTGGTGCTGTTATGGCCGTACCAGCTCATGACCAAAGAGATTTTGAATTTGCTACTAAATTTAATTTACCAATTATTTGTGTAATTGATAATGAAAATAGTGAGAATTTAGAATTCTCTTATACTGGTGATGGCATTATGATAAATTCTGGTATATTAAATGGAATTGATAATAAAAAAGATTCTATAGCTAAAATGACTGAATATATAGAATCTAAAAAAATAGGTCAAAAAGTAAAACAATATAGATTACAAGATTGGGTATTTTCAAGACAAAGATTTTGGGGTGAACCAATTCCAATGATTCAATGTGATTGTTGTGGATGGGTTCCAGTTCCAGAAAGTAATCTTCCAGTAAAATTACCGGAAGTAACATCATATGAGCAAACCAATACGGGTGAAAGTCCACTTGCAATAATTGAAGATTGGGTTAATTGTAAATGTCCAAAATGTGGAAAAGATGCTAAAAGAGAAACTGATACTATGCCTAATTGGGCCGGTTCTTCTTGGTATTATCTTCGTTATATGGATCCACAAAATGATACTGAATTTGTTTCTAAAAAAGCATTAGAATATTTTAATCAAGTAGATTTATATAATGGTGGTATGGAACATGTTACAAGACATTTATTATATGCAAGATTTTGGCATAGATTTTTCTATGATATAGGATATATACCTTATAGCGAACCATTTAAAAAAAGAATCGCAAATGGTCTTATTCTAGCACAAGATGGTGGTAAAATGAGTAAAAGTAAAGGTAATACTATAAATCCTAATCAAATCATAGAAGAATTTGGTGCAGATGCATTAAGGTTATATGAATTATTCATTAGTGATTATGAATCAGATGCATCTTGGAATACCAATGGACTTAAAGGGTGTAAAAAGTTTTTAGATAGAATATTTAGACTAAAAGAAAAAGTTATAAATGATTCTAATTATAGTAAATCTTTAGAAGTAGAAATAAATAAAACAATTAAAAAAGTGCTAAATGATATAGAAAATTTGAAATTTAATACTGCAATTGCTGCCTTAATGACACTTTTAAATGTATATGAAAAATGTGAATCTATTACAAAAGGTGATTATAAAGTAATTTTAACTTTATTAAATCCATTTGCACCTCATATTACAGAAGAATTAAATGAAATTTGTAATTTGGGTAAAAAATTAGTTTATTGCTCATATCCAATATATGATGAAAACAAAATTGAATCTTATGAATTTGAGTTGATTATTCAAATTAATGGAAAACTTAGAGCAAAAGAAAAAGTTAATAATAATATAACAAAAGAAGAAATTTTAGAGATGATTCATAAATTTCCAAATATTGAAAAATATTTAGAAGGTAGCACTATTGTAAATACGATTTATGTACCTAAAAAATTAATAAATATAGTTATAAAATAATAAAAGGAGTGGTAAAATGGACCCGTCCACCATATATGCGTTAATATTAGTACTTTTAGTTTTACTATCAGGAATATTTTCAGCAAGTGAAGCGGCATTTTCTAGTGTTAATAAAATTACACTAAAACAATTTATATAAAAAAGGTAATAAAAAAGCGAAGTTAGTAAATGATATAGTGAGTAACTTTTCTTCTTTGATTACTACAATACTTATTTGTAATAATATAGTAAATATTTTAGCTACATCAATTAGTGCATATTTGTTTACAAAAGAATTTGATAGTACTGGATTGTTTATTTCAACTGTTATTATGACAGCAGCAATTCTAATTTTTGGGGAAATTTTTCCAAAAATTATTGCTCGTAATTATCCAGAAACTGTTACTATGTATGTGTGTTCAATATTTAGCATACTTATAAAAATTTTAAAACCAATCACAATTATTGTACAAAGTATTGAAAATTTATTTAAGGAAAAACCGTTACAGCAACTGAAAGTGAGTTTTTAGAATTTGTACAAACTATAGAATCAGAAGGTGTATTAAACCAAGAAGAAAGACAACTAATAGAAAACGCTATTAAATTTGACGATAAACAAATTAAACATGTTATGAAAGATAAAGATGATGTAATATATGTTTACAATAATTCAAAAGTCAAATCTTTATTAAATGTGGTGAAAAAACATAATTATTCAAGAATACCTGGATTAGATAAAAAAACAAAAAAGATTGTAGGTATAGTCCATCAAAGCGATATTTTAAATTGTGAATTAAAGGATGAAAAATATGCAATTAATTCATTGATGACTACTCCTACATATATATATCTTCTATAAGACGGTTACCTCTCGCTTTAGAAAAACTACAAAAAGAAAAAAATCATATGGCTATTTTAGTTGATAATTTAGCAAAGAAAAAATATTTGGGAATTGTTACTTTAGAAGATATTCTTGAAGAATTAGTAGGAGAAATTTATGATGAATTTGATATACTTCCAAAAGATATAGTTGAAATAGGACTATATTCATATGAAGTAAAACCAAATGTTTCAATAAAAAACTTTTTTAAATTGTACCTAAAAGAAGATTTGCCTTTAGAAATTAAAGAGTCAACTTTTGAACAATTAATACATAATTTGTCTAGTAATAATAAAATAAAAAAGGATAAGAATTTATTGTTCAAAATTTGAAAATGAAAATAAATGGTATAGTTAAAAACAAAATAGAAGAAATTTATGTTCAAGTTTTAAGTAAAGAAGAAGATTTTTAATAAAGGGATGTTTATTATAAAAGTTAAAGATCTTTTTATATAGAATCAAATTGTAAATCAAGATGATAATTTAAATAATTTATACTATGATTTTTAATACTCTTTTTAAGATTTTCTGTTGTGATTTGATTTAATTTAGTTTTAATATTAACTTTTTCTAATTGATAAAAATAAACAATTTGAAGAATTTTTTTTGATAATAAATCTAAACTTATTATATTTGTACTCTTGCAAATAACATATAAAGTACCGCTTTCACAAAATATTTCCATAGTATCACCATTTAAAGTATAACAATAATAATTTAATTTTTAAGATTATCGACAAAAAGTATCAAATTTTGATATAATTGTGTTAGTTCATAATGAAGGAGTACTTATGAAAATATCGTTTTTAATTTTACTTAATAAAATATTAATATTTTTATGTAAAGTATTAAAGAAAAATAATACTTAATATTGATAAAAATATTTTATCTAAAATAAATTACCCAAAATATATTATAGGTGTTACTGGTTCTAGTGGAAAAGGGTCGACAACAAGAGTTATTGCTAATGTATTAAAAGAATCAGGCTATAAAGTATGCTACAACGAAAATGGGTCTAATATATTATCTGGTATGGCAACATTAATATTAAAGAATTGTAATTTAAACAATACATTTAATGCAGATATATTGTTAGTTGAAATTGATGAACGTTTTATTAAAAAAACCTTTAAACCAAATATATTAACTCATTTACTTATTACTAATATTACTAGAGATCAAACTTCCCGTAATATTCATCCAGATTATATATTTAATGATATTTTTGATAATATTGGGAAAAATACACATTTAATTATTAATGCTGACGTTTCAACGTTAAATAAAATAAAATTAAGACATAAAGGAAAAATAACTACATATGGAGTAAATATTACTTCTAAAAGTTATTATGTTCCTAAAATCAATAATTTAGATGATATTTATTGTCCAAAATGTTATGAAAAGTTTGATTATGAGTTTTATCATTATGGTAATTTAGGAAATTACAAATGTCCTTCTTGTGATTATAGTCGTGGGAAACTTGATTATTTAGTAGATAGTGTTGATTTTAAAAACGGGCAAATTCAGATTCAAAAACAAACTATTAATTTAGATCAAAACGTATTGTATGCTGTTTATTATATGGTTGCTAGTTACGCAGTTTGCTCAGTTATAGGAATTGATAAAAAAGAAGTGGTAAAACATTTAAATTCTATGCCAAAATATGAAAATAAAAAATTTTTATATAAATTAGGAAACAGAGAAGTTGAATTATTAGATAGTAAAAATGAAAATGCACTAGCATATGATCAATCTTTAACATATATAAAAGATTTTAAAGGTAAAAAAACAGTAGTACTTGGATTTGATAAAGTATCAAGAAGACACAAACATAATGATATTTCTTGGCTTTGGGATGTAGAATATGAAAATTTAAATGAGAAAGAAATTGTAAAAATCGTTTGTATAGGAAAATTTAAATATGATATTGCTACTAGATTGATTTATGCAGGTATCTGCGAAGAAAAATTAATATTTGTTGATGATTTAAATAATCTTATTGAGGTTTTAAGAAATGAAACTTCAGGAAATATTTTCATTGTGTTTTACTATGATATATTAAATAAAATAATTTCTATGCTTAAAAAGGTGCAAAATGGAAACAATTAAAATCGCACATTTATATTATGATTGTATGAATTTATATGGAGAAAATGCTAATGTTAAAATTTTGAAAAGTTTTTTAGAACAACAGGAAATAAAAGTACAAATTCATTTTTTAACTTTTGAAGATGTCATTGATTTTAATAAATATGATTTATTTTATATAGGTATGGGAAATGAAAATAGTCAAAAATGTGTAATAGATGATTTAATAAAGTATAGAAATAATATTACAGATAGTATTGAAAAAGGAAAATTTTTCATTACAACAGGTAATGCATTTAATATTTTCGGTAAAAAGATTAAAAATTTAAATGGCAATATTATTAATTGTTTGAATATTTTTAATTATTTTAGTGAGGAAAATGACAAACGAATTATTACAGAACAAATTTATGATTGTCCAAAAATCAATAAAAAAATAATTGGTTATTATAATATTGCTTGTAATATTATAATATTGAGTATAATCTATTTTTTGATGAAAAAACAAGAAATTATATAGATGGTTTTAATTATAAAAACTTTTATGGTACCAATTTGATTGGTCCACTATTGGTTCGCAATCCTTATTTTACAAAATATTTAATTAAATCTATTTTAAGAGTTAAAGAAATAAAATATAAAGAAATATCTAACAAAATAGAATTTAAAGCATATGAATAATTTTTAAAAATTTTTATTAATAATTAAAATAATAATACCCGCGTATTATCACTTACTTTTATATTTTTAATTTTAATGATATAATTGTAAACGGATTAGGAAGTGAGTATATGAAAAAAGGAGATGTTTTAAAAATACAATGTTATAAACACGATGGCTGTGTTCATAAAGTTTGGAACGAGGCGGTTATATTAGATGAAACAAAGGATTATATAGTTTGTGCAAATAATAAAACAGAAGTTTTAAAAGTTGATGGAAGTGTTTGGAAAACTAAAGAACCATCTATTTCATTCTTTTATAAGGACAATTGGTTTAATGTTATTGGCCAAATTAAAAGAAATGGAATATATTATTATTGTAACATTGCCTCGCCATATGTAATTTCTGAAAATGTTATTAAATATATTGATTATGATTTAGACTTAAGAGTATTTCCTGATGGTGGATTTAAAATATTAGATAGAAATGAATATAATTTACACAAAAGAATTATGAATTATTCAAAAGATATAGATTTTGTTGTAAATACAGAGCTCCAAACTTTAATACAAATTGTTAAAAATAAGCAATTACCTTTTAAAGAAGAAATAATTATGAAGTATTTTGATCAATATAAAAAAATAATGGAGAAGAAAGAAAAAGAGAATACATGAAAAAAGAAACTTCATGTATTTTAAATATAAAGAGAACGCGGAAAAAAGGAATAAAACAAAAGAAGAAGAATATAGTATAGTAGTGAGCAAAATGATATGCAAGGAAATGTTTACATTAAAAGAGAAAAAAACCAAAAAAGATAAACATAGTAGTTGACAAAAAAAAGTTCACTTGGTATATTTAAGTCAGTCGACGAGAAAAAGAAATAAAAAAGTGTAAATTTCAAAAAAGTAGTTGACAGTAACTAATATAATTTGATATATTAGTGGAGGTCGAAAAGACCTGAAAAAAAGCAAAATAACAACTTGAAAAATATTTACAAAAAGTTACAAAAAACTCTTGCAAAAAATAAGTAAAGATGTTATTATTAAGAAGTCAACCAAAGAGGTTGCAAAATGAAAAAATGATCTTTGAAAACTGAGTAAAACGAACAAAAAAGAAGAAGTTAATTTTCTTTAAATTTAAAATATAAAGCGAGGATGAAACAAAACAATATATTTGGAGAGTTTGATCCTGGCTCAGGATGAACGCTGGCGGCATGCCTTAGACATGCAAGTCGAACGAAGATTTTAATTAGAATTTGGAGTGCTTGCATAAAAAACGAAGATTAAAAACTTAGTGGCGAACGGGTGAGTAACACGTGGGTTACCTACCTTCAAGACTGGGATAACAGTTGGAAACGACTGCTAATACCAGATATTAAAAGGGAGCCTTTAAAGCTCTGCTTGAAGATGGGCCTGCGTCGTATTAGCTAGTTGGTAAGGTAATGGCTTACCAAGGCAATGATGCGTAGCCGAACTGAGAGGTTGAACGGCCACACTGGGACTGAGACACGGCCCAGACTCCTACGGGAGGCAGCAGTTAGGAATATTGGACAATGGGGGAAACCCTGATCCAGCAATGCCGCGTGAATGAAGACGGCCCCATGGGTTGTAAAGTTCTGTTGTAAGGGAAGAAAGAAAAGAGTAGGAAATGGCTCTTAAATGACGGTACCTTATTAGAAAGCTCCGGCTAACTACGTGCCAGCAGCCGCGGTGATACGTAGGGAGCGAGCGTTCTCCGGAATTATTGGGCGTAAAGGGTGCGTAGACGGCCTGTTAAGTTTAAGATTAAAGCCTGGAGCTCAACTCCAGTTCGTCTTAAAAACTGGCAAGCTAGAGTACAGTAGAGGCAAGTGGAATTTATAGTGTAGCGGTGGAATGCGTAGATATTATAAGGAACACCCGTGGCGAAGGCGACTTGCTGGGCTGTAACTGACGTTGAGGCACGAAAGCGTGGGGAGCAAATAGGAGTCGATACCCTAGTAGTCCACGCCGTCAACGATGAGTACTAAGTGTCG